>JBOICK010000039.1:0-39840 GCA_050739895.1 Stenotrophobium sp. | reverse complement strand
GCCTTCGTGTTCCTGTTTACCATCGGCGGCTTCTCCGGCCTGATGCTGGCGATCACGCCGGCCGATTTTCAGTACCAGGACACCTATTTCGTGGTCGCGCACTTTCACTACGTGCTGGTACCTGGCGCAGTGTTCTCGATCATCGCCGCGGTCTATTACTGGATTCCGAAATGGACCGGGCGCATGTACAACGAGACCGCCGGCAAGTGGCACTTCTGGCTGTCGGCGATCTTCATCAACGTGCTGTTCTTCCCGCAGCACTTTCTCGGCCTCGCCGGCATGCAGCGCCGCGTGCCGGACTACAACGTCGCCTTCACCAATTTCAACGAGATTTCCTCGATCGGCGCGTTCGTGTTCTTTTTCTCCCAGTTCATCTTCATCTTCAACATGCTGGCTTGCTGTTTTGGCTGGTATGGGCGCAAGCGCGACCTGCCGGCACGGGTCTGGGAGGGCGCGCGCGGCTTAGAGTGGACGGTGCCTTCGCCCGCGCCTTACCACACGTTCGAGGATCAGCCGGAGTTGCCGGATTCCGAGTTGACGATGAGTCACGGATCGCACTGAGGCATGAGAAATTCCCTGCTTTGATGCGGGGCGCGCGCAGACATGAACGAAAGTGACAGGCAACTGGCAAGGCGCAATATCAGGACAGCCCTGCTGCTCGGACTGCTCGCCATTGCGTTCCTGGTCGCGTTCGTTTTTTCGATGATGCACAAGTGAGGGACACGGAAGGATCTCCCGCCGAGGCATGATTTTCAGTATGACCGCGACGGTTGCGCTAAGGTCAGCGCCCGTCCTGGCTCAGTAATCGATACCCGTTATCAGGCATTCGCAGAGGAAACAGATATGGCAACATCCGCCGCGCAGCAGAACAGCCGCTATTTTGTGCCAGCGCCCAGCGGCTGGCCGTTCGCCCTGACCGTCGGGCTTGTCATGGTGATCTATGGTGTCGCCGGCTGGCTCGAAGAGCGCAAGGTGCCGACCGAGGTGCTGGTCATCGGCGGCGTCGCTTGGGGGCTCTACATCATTTTCCGCTGGATTCGCGATGTGGTTTTGGAGAGCGAAGGCGGCAGTTACAACGCTCAGGTTGATCGCACCTATCGTTGGGGTATGAGCTGGTTCATCTTCTCGGAAGTGATGTTCTTCGGCGCATTTTTCGGCGCTTTGTTCTACACCCGCGAACTGTCAGTGCCGTGGCTCGGCGGACTGGGTTCCAAGGTCGCGACCAACGTCACGCTGTGGCCGGGCTTCGAAGCGGGCTGGCCATCGAACGGCCCCGATGCCATGGGTGGCAAGTTCGGTACGGTTCCGGCGTTCGATGTGCCGCTGCTCAACACCCTGATCCTGCTCAGCTCCGGCGTCACCATCACCATGGCGCACCACGCCCTCAAGGAAGGCAAGCGCAAGCTGACGGTGCTGTGGATGTGCGCGACCGTGGCGCTGGGAGCTTCGTTCCTCTGGTTCCAGGCGCACGAATACATCCATTCCTATCTCGACCTCAACCTGACGCTGCGCTCCGGCGTCTACGGCTCGACGTTCTACATGTTGACTGGCTTCCACGGCCTGCACGTGACGCTAGGGACGATCATGTTGACCATCATCACGCTGAGACTGATCGCCGGGCACTTCAAGCCGGACAGTCACTTCGGCTTTGAAGGTGTCGCCTGGTACTGGCACTTCGTCGACGTGGTCTGGCTGTGTCTGTTCGTGGTCGTTTACTGGCTGTGACCGCGTAGCCGGTCAACCGAAGGGCGGCCGCGTGCCGCCCTTCGCGCTTCAGCGCATCAGTGCAGTTGCAGCGCCGGGTGCGGATGGATCCAGCCCATCGCATAGGCCACGATCAGGAACGTGATCATCAGTACCGACAGTGCCACGCGGATCTTCAGGGCGGTCAGCGCGCGGCGCTTGTCGCCACGGTCGTTGACCAGGAAAAAAACGCTGACGAACAGCGCGCTGATGACCGCCAGCAACAGCACCACCAGGACCGCTTTGGCAAACATGGAGAGATATCCGAGAAACCGGGCTGCGATGATAGCCGTTCATACCGTGCGACTGAACTTTGACCGCAGCACGGCGTCTTTAGCAGTGCCCCGCTCTCCAGGTAAAACCGCGAAAGAATGTTTTATAATAACATATAATAAGTGAAATACAATACAAAATATAACACATTAGGTTGCGTCCTGAGAGGCAGCGGGTGTTGCGCGCACGCACGGCGGCGGCACTGATGCAGCGCGGGCGCTTCCAGACTTCAGCAGTTTCCATCGGCGTGGTGCTGCTGACCACGGCGATCCTGGTGGCGCTCGGCTTTTGGCAGATACAGCGCGGGCACGAAAAGCGCGATCTGCTGATCCGCTATGCCGCGGCGATTGCGCAGCCGGCGGTGGCGCTCGATCCGCAGCAACCGGCGCGCGCCGAAGTCATTCATGTTCGCGCGCAAGGCCGCTATGACACGCAGCGCCAGTTGCTGCTGGACAACCGTGTCAACCATGACCGGCCCGGTTATGAAGTATGGACACCACTGCGTCTGACCGGCGGAGCACTGGTCATGGTCAACCGCGGCTGGATCCCGCGCCCAATGGCCGGACAGCCGCTGCCGCACCTGACTGCGCCTGACGGAACGGTGGATGTTGATGGCTACTGGCGTGAATTTCCACGGCCTGGCCTGCGTCTCGGCGGCACACCGCCGTGCACTGCAGCGGCACGGTTTCCGGCCGTGGTCAATTATCCTCGCCGGCACGATCTGGCATGCCTGCTTGGCGCACCGGTGGCGTCCGGTCTGCTGCTGCTCAATGCGACCGCGCCCGGCGGTTATGTCCGCGAGTGGGACTTCAACAACGGCTTTCCACCGGTGCGGCATTACGCCTACGCTGCGCAATGGTTTGCGCTGGCCCTGACCTTGCTGTTCCTGTTTATCAAACTCAGCCTGAAGCGCACCGATGACTGACGCATCCATCACCCGACAGAACCGCCGCACCTTCCTGTTATTGGCGGTGTTGTTTATCGCACCGATGGCCGCCGGCTATCTTCTGCATTTTGTCTTTCCGCAGTTTGAACCCACCGGCAGGACCAACTACGGCGTGCTGCACAACCCGGCGCGACCGCTGCCGATGATCCAGTTCACCGACCTGCGCGATGAACGTGTGGACACCTCGGTGCTGGCCAAGCGCTGGAGCTATATCTATCTGGCCGGCGAGCACTGCGACGATGCTTGCCGCGCCAAGATTCACCAGATTCGCCAGATCCGCATCCTGCTCAACCAGGACAGTATCCGTGTGCAACGCGTCTACATCGCGCCCGATCTGCAGGCCCTGCGCTCGGCGCACGAACTGCTCGCCGCCGAAAATCCTGACCTGATTTACCTGGCCGACACCAGCGCAACTGGCGCACGGGCGATCGATTTTTTCAAGCCGACTGAGACCGATTCGATGTACCTGACCGACACGCGCGCCAACTGGGTGATGACCTACCCGGCGGCGCATGCCGAGTCCAGTGGCATCCTCAAGGACATCAAGACCCTGCTGAGGCTGTCGATGGATACGGTAAAATCCGGCACTTCGCTGGTCGCGCCAACAGTAAAACCGTAATTTCCCATGCTCTGGTTTAGCCGAATCAATTCGCTGGCGCTGACGCTGTGCTTCGTGGTCATCGTGTTCGGTGCCTTCGTGCGCCTGTCCGACGCTGGACTCGGCTGCCCCGACTGGCCCGGTTGCTACGGCCATCTGGTGGTGCCGGAGGCGCCGCACGCGGTGGCGGCGGCAGAGCAGAAATACCCGATGCGCCCGCTGCACGCGCCGAAGGCGTGGAAGGAAATGATTCACCGCTACCTCGCCTCGACGCTGGGGTTGCTGATTGTCAGCCTGGCGCTGA
Organism: Stenotrophobium sp.; assembly: GCA_050739895.1. GTDB lineage: Bacteria > Pseudomonadota > Gammaproteobacteria > Nevskiales > Nevskiaceae > Stenotrophobium. Next base: position 35,976 of record JBOICK010000039.1, on the reverse strand, counting down.
TGTCCGCATTTATGCGCAAGCAGAACCTGCCACGCGTGCTGCCGTGGGTGCTGGTCGTGCTGGTGGTATTCCAGGGCATGCTCGGCATGTGGACCGTGACCTGGCAGCTCAAACCGCTGGTCGTTACCGGGCATCTGCTCGGTGGCATGACGACGCTGTCATTGTTGTTGTGGATGCGCCTGTCGCTGCGCGCGCGCAAGGCGTCCACGAATACTCCGGCGGCGCGTGAGCCGCGCAATGAGCGGCAGGCCTGGACCGCATTGAAAAACAGCGGTCGTGCGTTGGGCATCGCAGCGCGCGAGCCGCGCGGATTGCGCTTCCTCGCCGCCGCTGGCCTGCTGGTCGTCGCTGGCCAGATTTTTCTGGGCGGCTGGACCAGCAGTAATTACGCCGCGCTGGCCTGCCCGGATTTTCCAACCTGTCAGGGCAGCTATTGGCCACAAACCGATGTGCGCGAGGCGTTCACGCTGTGGCGCGGACTCGATATCAATTACGAGTACGGCGTCCTCGACAGCCGCGCGCGTGTCACCATTCACTTCTTCCATCGACTCGGAGCATTGACGGTGACAGTGCTGCTGCTGCTGCTCGGCACGGTGCTGCTGTGCAAGCAAGCCCCACTGTGGAGACGCCTGGGACTGGCGGTTCTGGCGGCACTGGCCTTGCAGGTGACTCTCGGCATCAGCATCGTCGAACTGCAATTGCCACTGGCGTTGGCGGACATGCATAACGCCGGCGCGGCGATTCTGCTGATGGTGATGGTGACGACGAATTTCTTTGTGTGGAGAAGGCTGGCGTGACCGCATCCCTAGTCGCGGCCGGCACCGGCATGCGCGCTCAGTTGCACGAGTATTACGAATTGTGCAAACCGCGCGTGGTCATGCTGATCGTGTTCACTGCGATCATCGGCATGTTCCTCGCTGTACCGGGACTGCCGCCGCTGCACCTGATGCTGTGGGCCACGCTGGGCATCACACTGCAGGCCGCATCCGCAGCGGCGGTCAACCAGATCATCGACCGCAACATCGATGCGCGCATGGCGCGAACCTGCGGACGACCGCTGGTGACCGGTTCGCTGGGAATGACGGAGTCCATCGCGTTTGCGACCGTGATCGGCCTGCTCGGTTTTGCGGTGCTGTGGGCGTTGGTCAACCCGTTGACCGCAGTGCTGACGCAGTGTGCGCTGATCGGCTATGCCGGCATCTATACGCTGTTTCTGAAACGCGCGACACCGCAGAACATTGTCATCGGCGGTGCCGCCGGGGCGGCGCCGCCGGTGCTCGGCTGGGTCGCGATCACCGGTCATGTCGACCCGCACTCTCTCCTGCTGTTCCTGATCATCTTCATCTGGACACCGCCGCATTTCTGGGCGCTGGCGATCGAGCGCTACAAGGAATACGCGGAAGTCGGCGTGCCGATGCTGCCGGTGACGCACGGAATCGAATATACCCGCACGCAGGTGCTGCTCTACACCGTGCTGCTGCTGATCACCAGCATCCTGCCGTTCGTGTTCGGCATGAGCGGCGTGCTGTATCTGGCAGGAGCACTCATTCTTGGGGTGATATTTTTATACTACGCGGTGATGCTCAAGTTTGCGCCGCGCCCGGGATTGCCGATGCGGACGTTCGGGTACTCCATCGTCTATCTGATGGGGATATTTACGCTGCTGCTGCTGGATCATTACATCCATTAACGTCTGCGTGGCGGCGGACGACGCCCGCCGCTGCTGCCACTACGACCCCCCTTGAACGGTTTGCGCGGCGCGCGCGCACCCTGCACAAAATCGGTCGCAGCCGGCATCAGTTCATCGGCGGCGCCATCGACCGGTATCCGCGTGCCGATGTAGCGCTCGATATCCGGCAGCGAATAGACATAGGTTTCGCAGCATAGTGAAATCGCGTCGCCGGATTCGCCTGCCCGTGCAGTGCGGCCGATGCGATGCACATAGTCCTCTGCATCCTGCGGCAGGTCGTAGTTGATGACATGCGATACCGCCGGGATATGCAGTCCGCGAGCGGCGACATCGGTGGCTACCATGATCGGCAGTTTGCCGTCCTTGAACGCCTGCAGCAGGTGCTCGCGCTTGTTCTGGGCAACATCACCGGAAAGGGTGCTGGCTTCGAAGCCGTTGGCGCGGAGGGTGTTCTCGACATTTTCGGCGGCGCGCTTGGTGTTGACGAACACCAGCGTGCGCAGAGGTTCATGGTGGCGCAGCAGGCCGACCAGCAGGCGCAACTTGTCGTCATTGGCGACATGGATCAATGACTGGCGCACGCGATCGGCGGTGACATGTTCGGATTCGGCTTCCACTTTCGTCGGATTGTTCATGTGCTCGTAGGCCAGTTCCAGCACACGGTGAGACAGTGTGGCCGAGAACAGGTAATTCCTGCGTGTCGCGGGCGGCGGCATCTTCCGCATCAGATAGCGGATGTCGGCGATGAAGCCGAGATCGAACATGCGGTCAGCTTCGTCCAGCACCACAACCTCAATCTGCTTGAGATCATAGATATGCTGTTTGAAATAATCGATCAGCCGGCCCGGCGTGCCAATAAGGATATCCAGACCTTCAATAATCGACTGGCGCTGCGATTCATAGCCGGTGCCGCCATAGACCGCAGCCATGCGCAGGCCGGTTTCAGTGCCGAGGCTGATTGCGTCCTTGTAGATCTGGATCGCCAGTTCGCGCGTCGGTGCCAGCATGAATGCGCGCGGCTGCCGGGTGTCTGCACCCGCTGCGCGCGGTTTGGTCAGCAGGTGGTGCATCGTCGCCAGCAGGAATGCCGCGGACTTGCCGGTGCCGGTTTGCGCCTGCCCAGCAAGATCTTCTCCGGCCAGTGCTCGCGGCAGGGTCAGTGCCTGAATCGGCGTGCAGTGGCTGTAGCCCAGTTTGTTGAGACCGGTCTGCAGGGCAGGGTGCAGCGGCAAGGAGGCAAAAGTGGTGTCGCTGAGATGGTCTGGTTGCATGTATTCCGGAATGTGGCGAAACGCGCAGGCTTGCATTAGTCCTTAACTTAGGCTGAAATAGCGCTTAATCAGTGGCTGCACGGCAATCAGGACGTTTTGGCCGTGATCACGCAGCCCGGCATTATTTCCCCTAGAACGAACATCATAACGATCTAAGTTGTATTTTGCCCACTTGAGTGGGCCCGGCTTAGCACCATTTTCTGAGAACGCGCGTGTTCCCGCGCTTTCAAAATCCCAAGAGGTCTCACTCATGAGTGAACATATCACTGCGGTAACCGATGCCAGTTTTGAGCAGGATGTGCTGAATAGCGAAACACCTGTGCTGGTGGATTTCTGGGCTGAATGGTGCGGCCCCTGCCGCATGATCGCGCCGATTCTAGAGCAGGTCGCCGCTGAAAATACCGGCAAGCTCAAGGTGGTCAAGCTCAACGTTGACGAGAATCCGTTGTCACCGCCGAAGTTTGGCATCCGCGGCATTCCCACCCTGATCATGTTCAACAAGGGCGTGCAGGTCGCCACCCAGGTCGGAGCGGTGCACAAGGCCCAGCTCGCCGCATTCGTCAACTCAAACGTCAATCTCGCATGATCAAGCAACGCCGCCGGCATCCGAATGGCCGCAACAACAACGGCCGTGGACATAATCCCAATAATGGTAACGGGGGAAATGGCGGCAACGTCGGCAACAATAACTACGGCTCCGATGAGCCGCGGACGATAGACCTTCAGCCGGTGGATGAGTCCACCGAATATGCCGAAGAAACTATGGGCAGCGAGACCATGACTGCTGTTGCGCCAGTGACTGCCGGCTCGCGTGTCCTTGAAGACGGCACGGTGGTCGAGGGTGGCGAAGTGGGCGCTGCTCCGATCATCGTCCGCGAGCAGCGGCCTGTCGAGCCGCAGAAAGTGCTGTGGATTCCGGAGTTGAAGAAGAAAACCGCCGCCGCATTGCTGGAGATGGCGGAAGCGCAGGGCCTGGAAAACACCGCCCGCGTGAAAAAGCAGGACATGGTGTTCCAACTGCTGCGCGCTGCCGCCCGTCGCGGCGAGGCGATCCAGGCCGAAGGCGTGCTGGAGATCATGCAGGACGGCTACGGTTTCCTGCGTGGTGCGGACAGTTCCTATGCCGCCGGGCCGGACGATGTTTACATATCGCCCAGTCAGATCCGCCGCTTCTCGCTGCGCACCGGCGATACCGTCACCGGGCGTGTGCGCACTCCCAAGGATAACGAGCGCTATTTTGCGCTGCTCAAGGTTGACACGATCAACTATGAGGCGCAGGAAGTTTCCAAGAAAAAAGTCCCGTTCGAGAATCTCACGCCGCTGTTTGCCGACGAGCAGCTCAAGATGGAACGCGGCAACGGCACCACCGAGGACATCACCGCACGTGTGATCGACCTGGTCGCGCCGTTCGGCAAGGGCCAGCGCGGCCTGATCGTGTCGCCGCCCAAGGCCGGCAAGACCATCATGCTGCAGAACATCGCGCAGTCCATCGCCGCGAACTATCCGGATGTCTACCTGATCGTGCTGCTGATCGACGAACGTCCTGAAGAAGTCACCGATATGCAGCGCACCGTGCGCGGCGAGGTGATTTCGTCCACCTTCGACGAACCCGCCACGCGCCATGTGCAGGTTGCTGAAATGGTGATCGAGAAAGCCAAGCGCCTGGTCGAGCATAAGCGCGACGTGGTGATCCTGCTGGATTCGATCACGCGTCTCGCTCGCGCTTACAACACTGTTGCGCCGAGCTCCGGCAAGGTGCTGACCGGCGGTGTCGATGCCAACGCGCTGCAGAAGCCCAAGCGCTTCTTCGGTGCCGCGCGCAACATCGAAGAAGGCGGTTCGCTGACCATCATCGCCACCGCGCTGGTCGAAACCGGCTCGAAGATGGACGAAGTGATTTACGAAGAGTTCAAGGGCACCGGCAACATGGAGTTGCAGATGGAGCGCCGCATCGCCGAGAAGCGGGTGTTCCCGGCGATCAACATCAACCGCTCCGGTACGCGCAAGGAAGAATTGATGCTGAATCCGAACGATCTCAACAAGATCTGGATTCTGCGCAAACTGCTGCATTCGATGGACGAACTCGCGGCAATGGAACTGCTGCTGGATCGGATGAAGCAGACCAAGACCAATTCCGACTTCTTCGATTCGATGAAGCGCAACTGACAGGCGCTGCCATCAGTAAATAAAAAGCGGGCTATATGCCCGCTTTTTTAATGCCTGCCGGATTTCAGGTTTCGCGTGCGATGGCGCGATAGCCGATGTCCTTGCGATGATGTTCGCCAGTCCAGTCGATCTTGCGCACCGCCGCGTAAGCAGCGGTTTGCGCTGCGCCAACGGTTTTGCCTCGCGCCACCACGCACAACACGCGACCGCCGCTGGTAATGACCTTGCCATCCTTTTGCGTGGTTCCGGCGTGGAACACTTTGGCACTGCCAAAATCAGAATCCAGCCCCGAAATGATATCGCCCTTGCGCACCGAAGCCGGATAGCCGGCGGCGGCCATGACCACGCCGACGGTGGGTTGCGGGTGCCAGTGCGGCGGATGTTGCTCCAGGGTCTGGTCCAGCGCGGCTTCCAGCAAGTCCAGCAGGTCGGATTCCAGTCGGAACAGGATCGGCTGGGTCTCGGGATCGCCCATGCGTGCGTTGAATTCGATGACCAGCGGACGGCCATTGCGCGAAATCATCAGCCCTGCATAGAGAAAACCGCTGAAAGGCATGCCTTCTGCCGCCATGCCGGCCAGCGTCGGTTCGATGATCTCGTGGCAGACACGAGCGTGCACTTCTGGCGTAACCACCGGCGCGGGCGAGTAAGCGCCCATGCCTCCGGTATTCGGCCCTTGGTCGGCATCGAAGATGCGCTTGTGATCCTGCGCACTGGCCAGTGGCTGGTATTGCGTGCCGCCGGCGACGACGATGAAACTGGCTTCCTCGCCATCGAGAAAGTCTTCGATGACGACGCGCGCGCCAGCTTTGCCAAGCATCTCACCGGAGAGCATGTCGCGGACCGCGGCCTGCGCTTCGGCCACCGTCGTGGCAACCACCACGCCCTTGCCGGCGGCGAGGCCATCGGCCTTCACCACGATCGGCGCGCCGCGCTCAGCGATATACGCCAGCGCCGGCTCGATTACGGAAAATACGCGGTACTGCGCGGTCGGAATCTTGTGGCGCGCGAGAAAATCCTTGGTGAAGGCTTTGCTGGCTTCGAGCTGCGCCGCGGCCCGGGTTGGGCCGAAGATGCGCAGCCCCTCGGCAGTGAACGCGTCAACGATACCTGCTGCGAGCGGGCCTTCCGGGCCGACCACGGTGAAACCAATGCTCTCGTTCCGCACCAACTCGATCAGGCCGGAAATATCCTCGGCAGCAATATCGATGTTGCGCACACGCGGTTCGCGCGCGGTGCCGGCGTTGCCGGGTGCGACCAACACTTCAGCGACACGCGGTGACTGCGCCAGCTTCCATGCGAGGGCGTGTTCACGACCGCCGCCGCCGACGACCAGAACTTTGACGGGTTGGAGCATGCGGGTCTCCCTGTTTTGCAGCGCGACAGGTTAGCGGAATGTGCCGCCGAAATCTGCCTGGCGCGGTTGTCGGCCAATAAAAAAGCGCCGCCACAGCAAAGTGGCGGCGCTTTGTGTGACGAGCGATTAGCGCAGTGCGATGCTGTCGCCGTCGACGTGTACCTGCGAGCCGACCGACAGGCCGCTGGCATCCTTCATGGCGATGGTGCGCGAGGTGCCGCTCTGGTCCATGCGCACGGTCACTTCGTAGACGGTGGTTTCGCGGATGGTTTTCTCGGCCTCGTTGCCGCCGAAAGCGCCGAGCAGGGCGCCCGCCACAGTGGCGACATCCTTGCCGCGACCCTGGCCGAACTGATGACCGGCCACGCCGCCCGCCGCTGCGCCGGCCACAGCGCCGATGCCGCTGCCTGAGCCTTTCTGTTTCACGGCCTGGATCGAAACGACGGTGCCGCAATCATTGCAGATGGCTGCGGTGGCCTGGGCCTGCTGCGCGGCCTGCTGCGACTGTGAGGAAGATTCGCGCGCGCGTTTTTCCGCGTTGGCGGCGCGGCGCTGAGCGGTTTCAGCTTCCTTCTTGGCGGTGTCAGCTTCTTTCTGGGCGGCTTCGGCAGCCTGCTGCGCGGCGGTGACCTGCGCGGCCTGTGCGGCGGCAGCGGCGTCCTGGGCGCTGGTGTCCTGCGACTTCTGGCAGGCGGTCATGGCGGTGCCCAGCATCAGGGCGAGTGCGAGATTGCGGATCTTCATTTCAAAACTCCAGGTAGGTCAAAAAAATCTTTTTGCGCGGGGCAAACTCGATCCGATCTTGTCGGCAAGCGCACCCGCGACGGACTGTGCAGGCGTCATCATAACAAGAGCGTAGTCAACAGGCCGCCTGCATGCCGCCAGTTAACGCCAGACGGGCTGAATACTGGCTGAACGATGCGGGATGTTGCGGGTGCAGCAAGACCCACGGCAGCCCGCTGTTGAGTCTTGAGGCTGATGAATCATGATTATTTATATATTTATAATTATATAGATTAATAAATAATAACAAACCGGCAGAATTGATGCGGTACAGCGGGGCAGTCCATGTGCGGAATTCCGCCTGCTCACACCGATGCTGCTGTTCAACTGGGGATCGAGGACAACCTGGCGCTGGTCAGTGCGAGGCGATAAATCAGCGCTTCGGTAAAAACCTTGTAGAACCGCAACTGGCAATCGCGCGAAACCTGGTCCATCAGCGCGGCACTGACCTTGAGCGCCATGACCTGGGTGTCGGCAACCACCGTGGCGCTGCGACGCGCGGCGGTGAGGAAGCCGATCTCGCCCATGCAATCGCCTTTCTCCAGCAGGTGCAGACGCTTGCCGGCCTTGCGCACCTCGGCGCGGCCGACGGCGATAATGTAAAGGGCATTTTCCAGTGTGCCTTCCTCGATGATTTTCTGCCCTGGTGCATAGGTATTCATGCTGCTGGCGGCAAAAATCTCGTCGATCTCCTCGTCCGAAAAGCCGCTGAAGAAGTGCAGCCGGTTGAGCCAGTTGCGTGACGAGCGCCGCGCGCCCTGGCGTCCGTCCGCGCTGACCTGGTCATAAAGGCGGATCAGCGCGGTGGCCAGTTCATGGCCATTGGGAAAACGCTGTTCGGGGTTCTTGAGCAGCAGCCGCGCGACGATATCGCACAAAATTTTCGGCACATCCATGCGCGATTCTTCGACGCGCGGTGCCGCCAGGTTGCGAATTTTCTGGAACAGCGCCGGCAGGTCTTCGGCCATGAACGGCGGCTTGCCGGTGAGCAGCTGAAACAGCACCGCGCCGAGCGCGTAGAGATCGCTGGCCGGCCCCAGCGGGTCCTTGCGAACCTGCTCCGGCGACATGTACAGCGGTGATCCCATGTTCACGCGCGGCTCGTCCGGGTGTTGGCCGTTGTTGATCTCGGCGATCGAAAAATCCATCAGCTTGGGTATGCCGTCGCGCGTCAGCATGATGTTGCTGGGCTTGATGTCTCGATGCAGCACGCCCTTCGAGTGCGCATAGTCCAGCGCCTTGGCGCATTTGAAGCCGATATCCAGAACCTGCTCGATCGGCAGTCGCTGTCCCTGCGGCCGGCACAGCGGCTGCAGGGTATCGCCATCGATATATTCCATGACGATGTAGTTCAGGCTGCCTTCGATACCGGCGTCGTAGGTGGCGACGATGTGCGGGTGCTGCAACATGCCGGCGGCGCGGGCTTCGCTGAAGAAGGCCAGTTCATGTCCGTCGCCGGGCTCGATGATTGGCGCGGCGGCAGGCAGTGCGACCTTGATCGCGACCTCGCGCTGCACGAAAGGATCGAAGCCCCGATAGACCACGCCGCAGCCGCCGCGGCCGATCTCTCCGCGGACATGGTATTTGCCGATCCTCGCGGGCGCGGTATCCGGCAGCGCGTTCGCTGCAGGTGTTTCAAAGTGAGCGGATTCCAGGTTCATGACGGTTGCGGTCCGGCCGCGGCGAGTTTGGTGTTGGTCGCCGACAGGCGTGCGATCAGGGTTTCGGTGAATACCTTGTAGAAATGCAGTTGGCATTCCATCGGTACCTGTTCCAGCAGCGTCGCGTTGATCTTGAGCGCCTGCACCGTACCGATCGCGATCACCGATGCGGTGCGTTTGGTGGCGCCGAGAAAACCGATTTCGCCGAGGCAATCACCCTTGACCAGGGTGCTCAGGTGCTTGCCGCCCTTGCGCACTTCGACGCTGCCGTCGGCGATGATGTAGAACGCGTGATCGATGTCGTCTTCGCGGATGATGCTGGTGCCCGGCGGATAAGTGCCGAGCGCACTGGCCTTGAGGATTTCGTCGATGTCCTCGTCAGTGAAGCCGTCGAAGAAGCGCAGGCTGCGCAGGGAATCGTGCGAAGTGCGACGCGCCAGTTGCTGGTTGGCGATGCGCAGCCGGTCGAACAGGCGGATCAGTTCCGACGCCAGTTCGTTGCCGGTCTGGAAACGTTCGCGCGGATTTTTCAGCAGCAGCCGCGCGATGATATCCACCAGTGGCGGCGGCAGGTCGGCGCGCTTGGTATCCGCACGCGGGGCGGTCGTATGCAACACGTCCTTGTAGAGTTGTTCCGGCAGGTTGGTGGTAAACGGCGGTTCGCCGGTCAGCAGGTGGTAGAGCACGGCGCCCAGCGAGTAGAGGTCGCTGGCCGGTGACAAGTCCTTGCATTCGCCCTGTTCCGGCGACATGTAGCGCGGCGAACCGACCGGCATCTGGCTGTGCGACTGTCCCCGCTGCGCGCCGACGGTGGCGATGGAAAAATCCATCAGCTTGGTGACACCATCGCGGCTCAGCATGATGTTGCCAGGCTTGATGTCACGATGCAGCACGCCCTGCGCATGCGCGTAATCCAGCGCCTTGGCGCAGCGGAAGCCGATGTCGATAACCCGCTCCAGCGGCAGGCGCTGGGCGTTGGCGTTGCACAACGGCTGCAGGGTGTCGCCGTCGATGAACTCCATGACCAGATAACTGAGTTTGCCCTCGGCCCCGGCGTCGTGCAGCGACACGATATGTGGATGGGTGAGGCGGCCGACGGCGCGCGCCTCGGCAAAAAAAGCGCGCGCGTGTTCGGGTTCGTTGGTCGGTCCTTCCGTCAGCGGCAGCGCCACCTTGAGCGCGACATCGCGCTGCACGAAAGGATCGAAGCCGCGATAGACCACGCCGCAGGTGCCGCGGCCGACTTCCTGGCGCACTTCGTACTTGCCGATCTTGCGCAGTGGAATCAGTGGAAAGCCCGGGCCCGGTCCGGTTTTTTTATTCGTGGATTTCCATAGCATGTCGCCATCCTCCCCTACAGCGTGCGCAGCATAGCGCCCAGCGCCATGCCGCACCATCGACAGGCCAAGGGCTAGGCCAGGCGGTCGTGGAAGGCAAAGAGGGCATCGAGCGTTGTTTGCGGCGCCTCGACCTGCGGATAGTGGCCGATGCCCGCCAGCGAGACCACGTCGGGATGCGGTACCAGTTCACGATAGCGCGCCACCATGTGCGCGCCGGACACCGGGTCTTCGGGGCCGTTGATCAGGCGGATCGGCACCCGCGTATTGACCAGAGCGCCGACCCAGCGTTCGCGGTGCGAGCGGCGTTCGCCGACGTAGCGAATCAGCCGGTGCATGATGCGCGAGCCATTGTTGTGGCGGATCAGTTGCCAGAACTGATCCAGTTCATCTGCATCCGGCTGAGTGCCGGGGCCGAACACCATGCTGAAACTCTGGCCGAAACGGCCGCGCGTCATCAGTCGCGTCGCTACGCCGCCGAAGGGCGAACGCAGCAGTTTCTGCATCGCGGTCATGCGATGGGTTTCTGGAAACAGGCCGCCGTTGAGCAGGGCCACGGACTCGATCAGGCAGGACGGCGCTTGCTTTGCTTCATGCTGGCGCGCCAGCAGTTCCTGCACCACGCTGACGCCGTAGTCGTGGGCGAGAATGTGAACCTGTCGCACGCCCAGCCGGGCCAATAGCGCCTCGTGCAGGTCGGCCTGTTCCATCAGCGAATAGTTGTGTTGCGCCGGTTTGGCGGAGAAACCGAAACCGAGCATGTCCGGCGCGATCACCCGCGTGAAGCGTTTGCACAGCGCCGGCCATATTGGCGACCAGTCCCACGATGCGGTTGGAAAGCCGTGGATGCACAAAAGCGCGCGTGCGCCGACGCCCTCTTCGCGATAAAAAATTTCGTGGCCGCACCAGTTGAAATAACGGCCGCCGTGATGCCAGTCTGCCGGTGTCATGGCTTCAGGATACTCGCCGGCCATCGGCAAAAACATGAGGAATCACACCCGCCACGGCGCCCGCTATGCCGCAAACCGAGGGTGGATATGAGATTATTTATTTAATAAATATAAAAAATATATATAATTAAAAACAAATATAGGAGTCGTGAATGCGATAGCGGGCGCGCTGATTGCGGAGAATCCGGCCTGAACCATTATGACGAGTGGTAGTCTGTACAGCGGATCGCTCAGTCATGCCGGGCCCGCTGCCTGGCCGCAACGCTCACAGTTAAACGGTTCCGTGTTCAGAAAATTGAAACCACTGCATTTTTTCGCGATCCTCGGCCTGCTGCTGGGCCAGTGGTGCGCGGTGGTGCATGCGAGCCAGCACGACGACCTGCCAGCCGCCGGCAAGCCGCCCTGCGCGATTTGCGCCATCGCCCACGCTTCCGGCATCACGCCGTCGACGGTGCAACTGTCGACGATGTCCGCGCCGGCGGCCGAACGCATCTGCGAAGTTCTTCCCGTCGCACCCGCGGTGCGCCGTTCCACCCCGCCACAAAGCCGCGCGCCGCCGGCCATCCCCGCCTGAAAACGTCTGAAGTTCTTCGACGCAGCCCTGCTGCGTCTCACGTTTGATTGCGAGGTCTTTAAATGTTCACGCTGAATCCGATGGCGCGCGCCCTGCGTGTGCCGGGTTTGATGTTGCTGTCGTTGTCCGCGGTATTGCCGTTGTGCGCCCGTGCCGCTCCGCCGACCGAGGTCGCCATGCGCGCCGGCCAGGGTGCGGTCGAGGGCCATGTCCGCGACAGCGGCGGCACCCCTTTTACCGGCACCGAGGCGAGGCTTTACGGCAGCGACGGCCAGCTTGCCGGCACCGCCACGACCGACGCCAGCGGTCGATTCCTGTTCCGCGAGGTCCAGCCCGGCACTTATAGCATTTCGATTACGCACCAAGGCTTTACCGCCGCGCAGGCCGGCGTTCTGGTCAGTGCCGGGCAGGAAGCGCATGCCGACCTCAAACTGGCGTCGCAACTGGCCTCGGTCACTGTTACCGCCAAGCGGCTGGAGCGCGCGCGCAACGCGCTGTCACCCAGCACCGGCAGCAGCCAGTATGTCTTCGACAAGGCGGCGATCAAGACGCTGCCGCAAGGTGACAACACGCCGATGAACCAGGTGCTGCTGCAGGCGCCGGGCGTGGCCAACGACTCGTTCGGGCAACTGCATATCCGCGGTGACCATGCCAATCTGCAATACCGTATCAACGGCATCATCATTCCCGAAGGCATCAGCGGCTTTGGTCAGGTGCTGGATACGCGCTTTGCCAATCAGGTGAGTCTGCTCACCGGCGCCTTGCCGGCGCAGTATGGCTATCGCACCGCCGGTGTGATCAACATCACCACGCCGACGATTTTCGATGGCGGCGATGTCAGCTTGTATGGTGGCAGCAACGCGACGTTCAACCCCAGCATTTCTTACGGCACCACGACTAAAGACGGCGTCAGCGTCTACGGCACCGGCCAGTTCTACAACAGCACCACCGGCATCGAGTCGCCCAACGATAGTTACCGGCCGCTGCACGACCACACACAGCAGGGCAAGGGTTTCGGCTACCTGTCGTTCTACCCGGCACTGGACACCAAGGTCAGCGTGCTGGCCGGCACCAGTTTCGGTCGCTACCAGATTCCCGATAATCCGGGCCAGACGCCGAATCCCAACTATTGCGCGCAGGCTGGCGGCAGCAGTTGCGCCCTGGATTCCAGCCAATTGAACGAGAACCAGTACGAGCGCAATACCTACGGCCTGGTGGCCTTGCAAGGCCAGCCGTCGGATCGGCTCAACTATCAGGTGGCGGCATTCTCGCGGGTCAGTTCGGTGGAATTTCTGCCGGATGCAACGGCTGATCTGGTGTTCAATGGGGTCGCGGCCAACATCTACCGGCGCAGCATCGCGGTCGGCCTGCAGAGCGATTTTGGCTACCAGCTCAGCGACAGCCACACGCTGCGTGGCGGCGTCTTCGTCAGTAACGAGAACGATGTTTCGGATAACAACTCAATGGTGTTTCCTTCGGATGGCAGCAGCAACGCCGATGGCAGTCCACATGCGACCGGCGCGCCGATTGCGATCACCGACAACAATCCCAAGAACGGCAATCGCCTGTTCGGCGTCTACGCGCAGGATCAGTGGGATCTGACCGACGACCTCACGCTCAACTATGGCCTGCGCTACGACAAGCTCAACGCCTACATCAAGGCCAGCCAGCTCAGTCCGCGGCTGGGGCTGGTGTGGAATGCGACCCAGCAGACCGTGCTGCACGCCGGCTATGCGCGCTATTTCACGCCGCCGCCCAATGAGTTGATCAGCAACGCCACCATCGCCAAGTTCAACAACACCACCAACGCGCAGAGTGGCGCCAACGATCCGGTGCAGGCCGAACGCACGCACTATTTCGACGTCGGCCTCACGCACCGCTTCACACCGGCGCTGAATGTCGGCATCGACAGCTATTACAAGATCGTGCATGAGTTGCTCGACGAAGGACAGTTCGGCCAGGCATTGATCTTCACGCCGTTCAACTACGACAAAGGCCGCGTCTACGGCGTTGAGCTGACCGCTGCTTATCACCAGGGCGGGTTCAGTGCCTACAGCAATCTCGCGGTTTCACGGGCGCAGGGCGAGAACATCAATTCGGCGCAGTTCAACATCAATCCGGCTTCATTGACCTACACCCAGAGCCACTACATCTACCTGGATCATGACCAGCGGGTCAGCGGGTCAGCGGGATTGTCGTATGACTGGCGCGGTACGACCTACACGCTTGCCGACACCTACGGCAGCGGGCTGCGCACCACCGGCGCCAGCGGAGTGCCTAATGGTGATCGCCTGGTCTTCCACAACCAGCTCGACGCCGCTGCATTGCGTGCCGTCGATCTGCCGACGCTGGGCCGCGTCAACCTCAGGCTGGCCGCGGTCAACCTGCTGGACCGCAAGTACGAGATCCGGGACGGCCAGGGCGTCGGTGTCGGCGCGCCACAGTTCGGGCCGCGCGCTGGCGTGTTCCTGGGGATACAGAAGCCGTTCTGAAGCGGCGGAGCAGGCATAATATCCAGGCAGTTTCTCCAGCCAGCACTTATGCCTGCTCCGGTTTTTTTCAGCATTGCCGCCGCCGATCCCGGCGCGCACCTGTTTGCAGTGCGCTGCACGGTGCGCAACCCTGATCCGTCTGGACAGGTCTTCAGCCTGCCGTCGTGGCTGCGCGGCAGTTACCTGGTGCGGGATTTCGCCAAGCATGTGCAGGGTCTGTCCGCGACGCACGCAGGACGCGCGGTGACAGTGATGCGGTTGGACAAGCGCTCGTTCCGCTGCGCGCCGGTCCAGGGGGTGCTGACGCTGGAATATCGCGTATTCGCGCACGATCCGTCGGTGCGCAAGGCCTGGCTGGATGAGCGGCGCGGGTTCTTCAACGCCAGCTCGCTGTGCTACTGCCCAACGGGATTCGAGCACTCGGAATTCGAGATTGAGATCAAGCGTCCGGTACATGAGCAATGTCGCAACTGGAAGCTGGCGACGACGCTCGCGGCAAAAAAAATCGGCAAGGATGGGTTCGGCATTTATCGAGCATCGGACTATGAAGACCTGATCGATCATCCGGTCGAGATGGGAAAATTCGAGCAACTGGGTTTCGCGGTCGATGGCATTCCGCATGCGCTGGTGTTGTCCGGACGTTATGAACTGGATCGCAAGCGTGTGCTACGCGACTTGGAAAAAATCTGCCATGTCGAGCGCGAGCTGTTCGGGCAGGAACCCAAGCTGGATCGATACCTGTTCCTGACGCAAGTCACCGCCGGTGGCTATGGCGGGCTTGAGCACCGCAGTTCCACCGCGCTGATTTGTGCGCGCGAGGATTTCCCGCGCGTCGGTAGCGACAAGCTCAGCCGCGAGTACCGAAACTTTCTCGGACTGTGCAGCCACGAATATTTTCACCTGTGGAATGTCAAGCGCATCACCGCGCAGCGCTTCCTCGAATCCGACCTTGCAGCGGAGGCCTATACCGCCGACCTCTGGCATTACGAAGGTGTCACCTCTTACTACGACGATCTGTTCCTGCTGCGCGCGGGCATCCTCGACGCAGCGAGTTATCTCGATGTCGTCGCAGAGAATGCGACGCGGCTGGCGCGCAATCCGGGGCGCGAGTTACAGACTCTCGCAGACGCCAGCTTCGAGGCCTGGATCAAGTATTACCAGCCGGACGAGAACACGCCCAACGCCACGGTCAGCTATTACGTCAAGGGCGGACTCGCTGCGCTGTGCCTGGATCTGACGCTGCGGCGGTACTCGAAAATAACCCTCGACGATGTGATGCGGGCGCTGTGGCAACGCTACGGATCGCAGAGCATCGGTGTGCCCGAAGGCGGACTTGAAACGGTGGCACAGGAGCTTTCCGGCATCAAGCTGAAGTCATTTTTTGATCTGGCCTTGCGCTCGACGCGCGAACTGCCGCTGGCAAAACTGCTGGCGGAATTTGGCGTGGAGGCGCAGCAGCGCGTTGCGCTTGGAGATTCCGACAATGGTGGCCGCGCGTCCGGATCACCCTTGCCCGCGCATCTGGGGTTGACGCTCAAGACCGGGGAGACCAGCGTGTCGCAAGTGCTGAGTGACAGTCCGGCGGCGCGGGCGGGCATATCCGCTGGCGACATATTGGTAGCAATGGATGGCCTGCGTGTGACAGCGGGCAACTGGACCAGGCACATCGCAAGACTTCAGCCGGGCCGCACCTGCGAGCTGCAATTTTTCCGGGGCGATGAATTGCTTGCTGCAACGTTGCTGCCGCAGAAGCTGCCACGCAACACCTGGACGTTGACGTTGATGCCCGAGGCCAAGGGCGAAGTTCTCAAACGGCGCAAGCGCTGGCTCGGCGCCTGATACTCAAGCAAACGGGGCACTCAATAAATGGTTGAGCTTTTTTACAAGGTGCTGGCAGCGTATCTGATCGGCAACCTCATGGGCGGGCAACTCGTCGGCAAGCTGCGCGGCGGCATCGATCTGCGCCAGCACGGCAGCGGCAATGTCGGCGCCACCAACGCGCTGCGCACCCAGGGCAAGGGCTTCGCGCTGGCGGTGCTGCTCATCGATATTTTCAAGGGCGTCGGCGCAGTCACGTTCATTCCCGCCGTGCAGTGGAGCTGGGCCGGCGCGACCGGCGCATCACATGACGTGCAGGCGTATTGCTGCGGTGTCGCCGTTGCCGTCGGGCATTGTTACCCAGTGTTCTATCGCTTCAAGGGCGGCAAGGGCGTGGCGACACTTGCGGGTGTTTTCGGCACGCTGATGTGGCCGGCGCTGCTGTGGATGCTCGGCGCCTTCGTGCTGGTCGTGCTGCTGACCGGCTACGCCAGCCTGGCGACGCTCACCGGCGCACTCACAGCTCTGCTCTATGTCGCTTTCGGCACGGCTGACGGCATCCAGTCCGCCACGGGCGCATTCACATTGGCGATGTGCGTGCTGGTGGTGTGGAAACATCGCGAGAATATCGGGCGCCTGCTGCACGGCACTGAACATCGATTTGAAAAAGCACGGGTGCTGGGCCGATGGCTCAATCGCTAAGCGAGGCAGACATGCTGGCGCTGGTGGATGCGCTGGCGGATGGTGAATGGCATTCGGGCGAAGACCTTGCTGCATTGGCCGGTATCAGCCGCGCGGCGCTGGCCAAGCGCATCGAAAAATTGCGCGACTGGCAACTGGATATCGAAGCGCGCCACGGACTCGGTTACCGCCTGACCGCGCCTTTGCAGCGACTGTCATCCGAGGCCCTGCGTGCCGCGATTCCCGGCGTCGCCGTGCGTGTCGCGACGGTGGTGGATTCGACCAACGCGCAGTTGCTGACCGCGGATGCGCAGCAAGATCCGCAGGCGCTGTTCGCGGAATTCCAGAGCGCGGGCCGTGGCCGGCGCGGGCGCAACTGGACTTCGCCGTTCGCCGCCAATCTCTACCTGTCGCTGGCGTGGTCGTTTGCACAGTGGCCGCGCCAGCTCACCGCGCTGCCGCTGGCGGTCGGCGTGTGCTGCGTTCGCGCGCTGCGTGCAAGCGGGCTGGACGACGTGCGGATCAAGTGGCCCAACGATCTGTACGTGGACGGCCGCAAGCTCGGCGGCATCCTCATCGAGCATCGCGCCGAAGCCGGCGGGCCGTGCCGCGTGGTGATCGGCATCGGCATCAACGTCGCGATGACACGTGATCAGGCGAAGGAAGTGACGCAGCCGTGGATCGGCCTGCACGAAGCTTGCGCCGCGCGCGGGCTGGCGAATATTTCGCGCAATCATTTAGCTGCCGCGTTACTGTCCGGAATAGTGCGGGGCATGCACGCATTCGAGGGCGCCGGGTTTGATGCATTCGCAGCAGAGTGGAGTACGCTGGATCTCACGCGCGATCGTGCGGTGACGGTGCTGGCGCAGGATCGCGAATTGCACGGCATCGGTCGCGGTGTCGACGCTCAAGGCGCGCTGGTGGTGGAAGTGCTTGGCCAATTGCACGTCCTGCATTCAGGCGAAGTCAGCCTGAGACTCACATGATTCTTCTGATCGACATCGGCAACAGCCGTCTCAAGTGGGCGTTGCACGACGGTCTAGCATTTACGCCTGTCGTTGCGCTCGAACACGCGGGCGATGCGGCGGCAACGTTGTCCGCAATTCCTGCATGCAAAGTCGATGCGGTGTGGATTTCCCA
Organism: Stenotrophobium sp.; assembly: GCA_050739895.1. GTDB lineage: Bacteria > Pseudomonadota > Gammaproteobacteria > Nevskiales > Nevskiaceae > Stenotrophobium. Next base: position 18,056 of record JBOICK010000039.1, on the reverse strand, counting down.
GGTCATGGGCCAGGCGCATGAGGCTGCGATCGCGGCGGCGGTTCAACGGCGATTCCATTGCGCGCCGCAGTTCGCGCGCGTGCAGGACGAATTCGAGAGTTTGAAGATCGCTTACAACGATGCCACCCGACTTGGCGTGGACCGCTGGCTGATGATGCTCGCGGCGTGGCGCGAAGCCGGCGGCGCCTGCTGCGTGGTCAGCGCCGGCACCGCGCTGACCTTCGACGCCGCCGATGATCTGGGGCGTCACTTGGGCGGCTTCATCGCGCCGGGTTTGTCTGCAATGCTCAAGGCGACGCTGGGCAATACGCGTTTCCGCAGCGCCGAGTTGGACGCGCGCTACACCGGCGGTCTCGGCGTGGATACGGAAACCTGCGTGCGCCAGGGCGCTTATCTCGCAGCCCTCGGCGCCATCGAACGCGGTATCGCCGCCGCCGGCGAAAGAAATCTACGTTACCTCTGCGGCGGTGACGCGCCGCTGTTGCTGCCGCACCTGGATGGCAGGTGGAGACATCGACCCGATCTGGTGCTGGAAGGGCTGCTGGTGTTGGCTGAACATGTCGATTAGCCGTCTGGCCAGCACTCGCGTTACGTGGTTGGGCCGCGATATCAAATTTTAAGCCGCAGTTAAGCGGTGTCGAGCTCAGGGTTTAATGGGTTTAAGGTCAGGCTCGAATTTTATAAATCCAGCGCACCTTCCCTTTCGACGAACTGGTTGATGGCGAGGCGGATGTCATCTTCCAGCTATAGGTCGCTAGTGTCACGACCACTGCAGGTTTACAGGTATCCTTCGCGGCTATGCACTACCGTCACTCCTATCACGCGGGAAATTTCGCGGACGTGTTCAAGCACGTGCTGCTGTGCGGGCTGGTTGCCGCGCTCAATCGCAAGGACAAGCCGTGGTGCTACGTGGACACGCACGCAGGGGCGGGTTTGTACGATCTGGGCGGTGAGGGCGCGGCGCGCACCGGCGAGTGGGAGGATGGCATCGGGCGCTTGCGTGGCTTTGGCGAGGTGCCGGAGCCGCTGGCGACTTACCTGCGTCTCGTGCGCGCGACCAATCCCGACGACAAGCTGCGCCACTACCCCGGCTCGCCTTTACTGGTGCAGGGCATGGCGCGTGCGGGTGACCGTCTGCTGCTGTGCGAAAAAGTACCGGCGGTGGCGGACGATCTGAAGATCGTGCTGGGCCGCGACGCGCGTGTCGCCGTGCATCTGCGCGACGGCTACGAGGCGCACGCGCTGTTGCCGCCGGCGGAGAAGCGCGGGCTGATGCTGGTCGATCCGCCGTTCGAGCGCGGCGACGAGCTCGACGCGATGGCGGAGCTGTCGCTGAAATCGCTGGCACGTTTCGCCGGCGGCATGCAGGCGCTGTGGTATCCGGTCAAGAACCGCCATGTGGTCAGCGGCTTTCTGCGGCGCATGGGCCGCGAGCTGACGCGGCCGGCGCTGAATTTCGAGTTCGATACCGGTGCGCCGCGCGAGGCGGAGGTTTCGGCGTCGGGCATCACCAAGCATCCGCTGCGCGGCTGCGGGCTGCTGGTGGTCAATCCGCCGTTCCGCTTTGCGCAGGAGATGGAGCCGTCGCTGAAGCTGATTGCGCGCACGCTGGCGCAGGGTCCGGACGCGCATTGCACGACAACTTGGGTACGGCCGGAATAGGCTCGCCCGCTGTTGGCGGTTGGTTTTGAATATTTGTGTATAAATATATTATAAATAAAAATATATTACATATAATAAAAAATATTTGCTGGGCAAATTGAACACAGCGGGCGACGGAAGACGGCATGAGTGTATCCATTGAGAGTATCGAAACACTGTACGAGGGTAAGTTCCTCAGGCTGCGCCGCAACGGCCGCTGGGAATACGTCGAGCGCGTGAATTCCATCGGCGCGGCCTTCATCCTCGCGCTGACGCCGGCGCGCGAGATCGTGCTGGTCGAGCAGTACCGCGTGCCGCTGCGGGCACGCACGATAGAACTGCCGGCCGGCATCATCGGCGACGGCGGACATGCCGGCGAGAGCGTGGAGCTGTCGGCGCTGCGGGAACTGGAGGAGGAGACTGGCTATCGCGGCACGCACGCCGAAGTCCTGCTGCGCGGGCCGGTCGCCGCGGGCCTGACTTCCGAGATGCTCCACCTGGTGCGCGTGCATGAACTGACGCAGGTGCACGCCGGTGGCGGCGTCGACGACGAGAACATCACCGTGCACGTCGTGCCGCTGGCGTCCGTGCAGGACTGGTTGTTGCAGCAGTCCGCTCAGGGATTGCTGATCGAGCCGCGTGTCTACACCGGGCTGTATTTCGCCGCCGTCTGATACGCGCCTGCGGTCTGGCGCTGTCCGCTGCGCAGGCCGGCGCAATCAAATGCTCGGTTGACAGCCCATCGGCCGCTGCCCATAGTCGGCGCGGTCCGTTCCGACAGGTGGCAGCACATGGCGTTTGGGCGTCCGCGGCGAGTGGTGATTGCGCGCAACAGCGGTGTCGCACGGCGCTGGGCCAGCGGCGGCCACGCGGTGCAGCAGCGCCCGCTGCGGGTTGTCGAGATCGTCCGCGAAACGCCGCGCGCGGTGACGCTGGTGCTGGAGCCGGACGACGGCCGGCCTTACCACTTCCGCGCCGGCCAATATCTCACGCACTGTTTCGAGATCGACGGCCAGCCACACAAGCGCGCCTATTCGATGTCCGCGCCGGAAGGCGGCCGCCTGTGCTGCACCGTGCAACTGATCGAGGGCGGCGCGGTGTCGGAGTTCATCCGCACGCGGCTGCGGCCCGGTGATCGCTATCCGGCAATCGGCCCGACCGGCGATTTCGTGCTCGACCTGGAATCGGCCGCGCCGCTGCTGTTCGTCGCCGGCGGCAGCGGCATCACGCCGGTGATCAGCCTGATTGAGACCGCGTTGGCGGCGCGGCCGGCGCGCAGCCTGCGCCTGCTCTATGCCAGCCGCGACGAGGGCTCGATCATTTTCCGTCAGCGACTGGATGCGCTGGCGCAGCGTTATGCCGGTCTCAACGTCACCCATGTGCTGTCGCAGCCCGCAGCCGGCTGGAGCGGCGCGCGCGGCCGGCTGGACGAAGCACGACGCATCCGCGAACTACTCGGTGAACAGCGCGAAGCGAGCGCCTATCTGTGCGGACCGCAGGGATTGATGGATGCCGCTGACGCCGCCCTGCGTGATTGCGGCGTGCCGGCGGAGCGTATCCGCCGCGAACGCTTTCTTGCCGCGCCGCGCGTCACGCAGAACCGGCCGACGCAGCCACAATCGATATTTTTTCAGCAGTCGCAGCGCAAGATCAGGCAGCGGGTTGGCGAGTCGATACTCGACGCCGGCCTGCGTGAGGACGTGGCGCTGCGCTACAGCTGCACGGTCGGTGGCTGTGCTGCCTGCCGCGTGCGCGTGGTGTCCGGCGCGGTGAGCTTGAGCGAACCCAATTGCCTGACGCCCGAGGAACGGGCGCAGGGCTATACCCTGGCCTGTTCCGCCTACGCGCTGGAGCCGGTCGTGATCGAAGCCTGAGGAGGATTTATGGCAACACTGGATCGTCTGTTCACCGGCATGCCGGTGAAAGCGCAGAACTCCGTCTACAGCACGCTCGACAGTCTCGGCATGCTGACCTCGGTGCGGAGCCCCAGGGTCGCGGCGTCGCTGGCGCCGTCAGCGGTGCGCGGCCTGTTCCTCGGCCGCGGCCAGGGCGATTCGGCGTCGATGCCGGCGACTCATTCGACGTTCTTCGACTTGTCCTACAAAGATGAATTCCCGGAGATGTATGACCTCTATCGCCGCGCGGTCGCCAACCAGTGGAACGGCGATCGTGATCTCGACTGGTCGATCTCGGTCGATGCGGAAAATCCCGAGCGGCCGCTGATGCCACTGGATTACCTGCCGTTTCCACAGCTCGAAGACAAGGGCATCAAGCTCACGCCGAAGGAGAAACTGAGGTTTGCGCACGACTGGACCGCGTGGTCGCTGGCGCAGTTCATGCACGGCGAGCAGGGCGCGCTGTACGCCGCCGCGCAGGTCACGGAGAGTGTGCATTGGCTCGACGCCAAGCTCTATGGCGCAACCCAGGTGATGGACGAGGGCCGCCATCTCGAAGTGTTCTACCGCTATCTCGACACCAAGCTGCAGAAGGTCTACACGATCAACGACAACCTGTTCGTGATTCTCGACGACCTGCTCACTGACAGCCGCTGGGACGTGAAATTCCTCGGCATGCAGATCATGGTCGAAGGCCTCGCGCTCGGCGCGTTCACCACCATCTACAATTTCACCGGCGAACCGCTGCTGAAAAACCTGCTCAAGTATGTGATCCAGGATGAGGCGCGGCATGTGCACTACGGCGTGCTGGCGCTGCGCGAGCACATCACCAAGGTGCTGAGCGACGCCGAACGCCGCGAGCGCGAGGACTGGGCCTACGAAGTCGCGCTGCTGATGCGCAACCGCTTCCTCGGCCGCGAGCTGTACTACGACTGGTTCGAGGGCCGCATCTCGTTGCGTGAATGGGACGAGGTGATTCTCAACGCACCGACCATGGCCGCGTTCCGCAACATCATGTTCCAGCGCCTGATTCCAAATCTGGAATACATCGGCCTGATGAGCGATCGCATCAAGACTCACTACGCCAAGTCCGGATTGACCGATTTTCTCGGCGGCAAGAATGCCACGCAGCTCACCGGTGACGATCTGCTGCGTGATTCGTCGACAGTGGCCGAAACCGTCAAGCGGCAAGTCGTGACGCACTGAAGCGAGATTTCAGGCCAATAATGCCGCGTCCGCTCGTTGCATCATGCACAGGAGAATTGTTATATATTAATAATTAATTAACAAAATTATAAATAATTAAAAACAAATGCAGAAAGCTGCAATGGCACAGCGGGTCTCGTCCCGCTTCGGGGAAATCCCAGGAGGCCGCATGGCGGATACACACAATGGCTTTGCGGTGCGGGTACACGCCGCGCATCTGCGCGAGCAGGGCTACACGATCATCGAGGATTTCCTGACGCCCGATGACCTGCGCGAGGTGCGCGCCGGGCTGACGCCATTCCTCGGCCACCACGCCGGACGCAACAACTTCGAGGGCTACAAGACCGAGCGCGTCTACACGCTGGTGGCGCGCGGGCGCATCTTCGAGCGCATCGCCGAAGACGCGCGCGTGATGGCGTTGTGCGATGCATTCCTCAAGCCCGGTTACCTGCTCACCGCCAGCCAGGCGATCTGCATCCATCCCGGCGAGACGCCGCAGCCGATCCACAGCGACGATGCTTTCTACACTTTGCCGAGGCCGCGGCCGGCTATCGGTTTTTCCACCATCGTTGCGGTCGATGCCTTCACCGCCGAGAACGGCGGCACCGAAATCATTCCTGGCAGTCACGTTTGGAGCGACGAGAAAATTTCCGGCCTCTACGATCAAGGACTGGATGCCGACGCGCCGCCGAATCCGGAACTTGCGCGCCAGTTGGTGCCGGTGCAGATGCCGGCCGGTGCCTGCGTGGTGTTTCTCGGCACGCTGCTGCATCGCGGCGGCGCCAATCGCAGCAGCGCGCCGCGGCTGGCGTTCTCCAACCAGTATTGCGAGCCGTGGGCGCGTACGCAGGAGAATTTCTTTCTCGGCATCCCGCCGGAACTGGTGCGCGGCATGTCGCCGCGCGTGCAGCAACTGCTCGGCTACAGCATCTGGCCTCCGTTCATGGGCCACGTTACCGCCTCGCACCCGAGCAAGACTCTCCAAGAGAACCACATCAACGCGGTGCGGGCCGGGCGCGGCGAGGGTTGATCAAATTGGTGCTTGCGGAGCCTGCCGCGGACGCCTAACCTTTGCGCATTCAAGCCGGGGGTGCCTGTTCAGGCTGAGATCAAACCCTTGGAACCTGGCCGGGCGTGAACGACACGTCCGGCGGAGGGAAGGCTGAAGACGTCGAGGGCGGGCGTCGCCTTTTCTCGTGAACACGAGGTTGTGCCATGAGTGCTGTTGCTGAAGATATCCTGCAGAAAGCCGCGACGCTGTCAGTCGAGGTGTGTACGCCATTTCCGCAGTCGAAGAAAATCTACGTGCAGGGTTCGCGCGCGGACATCCGCGTGCCGATGCGCGAGGTGAGCCAATCCGCGACGCAGACGCGCGACGGGCTGGTGCCGAATCCGCCACTGACGATTTACGACACCAGTGGTCCCTATACCGATCCCGCCGCGCGTATCGACCTGCTGCAAGGCTTGCCTGCGCTGCGCTCGCCGTGGATTGCAGATCGCGGCGACACGACTGAGCTGAAAGGCCCGACCTCGATCTTCGGCCGTATCCGCGCGTCCGACGAAAAAACGCGCCATCTGCGCTTCGAGCATATCCGCGCGCCGCTGCGTGCTGTTGCTGCTGGTCTCCCTCTCCCCTCGCGGGAGAGGGCTGGCGAGGGCATGGATGCCCGAGGTAGGGCAACGCATGGAGCGGTTGCCGGGGAGAGGGCGATCGCGACAGCGACCGGCAACGTCACCCAGATGCACTACGCCCGCCGCGGCATCATCACGCCGGAGATGGAGTTCATCGCCATCCGCGAGAACGCGCGCCTGCAGGAGTTGCGCGAGGTCTATCAGCAAGCGGGTTACCTGAAGCGCCATGCGGGGCAGAGTTTCGGCGCCAGCATTCCCGACGAGATCACGCCGGAGTTCGTGCGCAGCGAAGTCGCGCGCGGCCGCGCCGTGATCACTGCCAACATCAATCACCCGGAGCTGGAGCCGATGATCATCGGCCGCAATTTCCTGGTGAAGATTAACGCCAACATCGGCAACAGCGCAGTGACGTCGAGCATCGCCGAAGAAGTCGAGAAGATGGTCTGGTCGACGCGCTGGGGCGGCGACACCGTGATGGACCTGTCCACCGGCAAGAACATCCACGAGACGCGAGAATGGATCATCCGCAACTCGCCGGTGCCGATCGGCACCGTGCCGATCTACCAGGCGCTGGAGAAGGTCAACGGCAAGGCGGAGGACCTGACCTGGGAGATTTTCCGCGACACGCTGATTGAGCAGGCCGAACAGGGCGTCGACTATTTCACCATCCATGCCGGCGTGCTGCTGCGCTACATCCCGATGACGGCGAATCGCGTCACCGGCATCGTCTCGCGCGGCGGCAGCATTCTCGCCAAGTGGTGCCTCGCGCATCACCAGGAGAACTTCCTCTACACGCATTTTGAAGACATCTGCGAGATCATGAAGGCCTACGACGTCACCTTCAGCCTAGGTGATGGCCTACGACCCGGCAGCATCGCCGATGCCAACGACGAGGCGCAGTTCGGTGAGCTGGAAACGTTGGGCGAGCTGACGCAAATCGCGTGGAAGCACGACGTGCAGGTGATGATCGAAGGCCCCGGCCATGTGCCGATGCAGTTAATCAAGGAGAACATGGACAAGCAGTTGAAGGACTGCGACGAGGCGCCGTTCTACACTCTGGGGCCGCTGACCACCGACATCGCACCGGGCTACGACCACATCACCAGCGGCATCGGCGCAGCCATGATCGGCTGGTTCGGCACCGCAATGCTGTGTTACGTCACGCCCAAGGAACACCTCGGCTTGCCGGACAAGAACGACGTGCGCGAAGGCATCATCACTTACAAGATCGCCGCGCACGCAGCTGACTTGGCAAAAGGCCATCCGACCGCGCAGGTGCGCGACAACGCGCTGTCCAAGGCGCGCTTCGAGTTCCGCTGGGACGACCAGTTCAACCTCGGTCTTGATCCGGAGAAGGCCAAGGAATTCCACGATGAAACCTTGCCGCAGGAAGGCGCCAAGCTCGCGCACTTCTGCTCGATGTGCGGCCCGCATTTCTGCTCGATGAAAATCAGCCAGGACGTGCGTGACTACGCAGCGCTAAACGCAAGTGGCGGCGGCCTTGCATTCTCCTCTATGACGCCGGCCGCCGCCAAGATTGGTGCTGACGAGCAGGCCGCGCTGGCTGCAGGCATGGCGGAGAAGTCTGAAGAGTTCAAGAAGTCTGGTGCAGAGGTTTACAACAAACTCTGAGTTGTCATGACGTACGTAAAAGCGTACGATGGGACCTGTTCTGGAGCCATGCCATGACCGACCTCACCGCCAGCGAAGCCCGCGCCAATCTGTACCGCCTCCTCGACGAGACGGCGGAGACGCACACGCCTGTCCGCATCACCGGCAAGCGCAATAACGGCGTGCTGGTGTCGGAAAGCGATTGGTCGGCCATCCAGGAGACGCTCTACCTCCTGGCGATTCCCGGCATGCGCGAATCCATCAAGAAGGGCATGGAGACCCCGGTGAACAAGCTCGCCAGGGAACTTCGCTGGTGAGTTGGACGCTGGTCTATACCCGCGATGCGCAGAAAGACGCCAGGAAACTCAAGGCTGCGGGCCTGAAGGAAAAGACGCTGGCGCTGCTGGCGATGATCGAGTGCGACCCTTTCGCCAATCCGCCACCCTACGAAAAACTGGTCGGCGATCTCGCAGGTGCGTATTCCCGCCGCATCAACATCCAGCACCGGCTGGTGTATCAGGTGGTCAAGGCGGAAAAGATCATCAAGGTGCTCAGGATGTGGTCACACTACGAGTGATTGTCCGCCGCCAGTGTCATGATCAGATCGTAGATCAGCTTTCGCCGGTGTGCGGGTAGCGCCAAAAGTGAATCAATGGCGGCGCGATCTCGATCATTGAGGGTGTCCGGCCAGACAGTTTGTTTTTTCCGCGCCTTGGACGTCATCTGATCGCCAAAGCGCAAGTGGTGCGGCTCCATCCCTAATAAATCTGCCAGAACCCGCAGTTTGTCCTGTTGGGGGATAGAGCGTCCTCCAAGCCACGCCGAAACGGTCTGGAAGCTCACAGATTGACCTGTGTAGCGAGTGTTGAACTTCTTCTCCAGAACGGTAGGGCGAGCAGACCATTGCATTGCCTGCATGGCGGTGCGCAAGCGTTTGGAAAACTCTGCTTTCTCATTACTCATGAAAGCGAAGCTTGAAGATTAGCTAAAACTAAAGAGCAGCTTTCATTTTCATAATTATGAAAGTTATGCTTTCATATCGGGCCGACCCCAATGACTGCCTTGGTTTCATGCCCAAATCCCTGCTGGAACAGTTGCCGGAGATCGTTGCCCGTGGGCGACAGCAAGCCGAGAAAATTCTGGAGGGCTTGGAAGGGCGGCATCGCGTCAATTTGCAGACGCGCGAGTGGGTTTTGCCGTCCAAGGATGTGCGCGAAGCGGACTGGCTGAATGCCGCGCAGCGACAACAGCACCTGAATACGGAAGGTCAGTCCGACTGGACTAACCGGCTGATCTACGGCGACAACCTGCTGGCGATGGCGGCGCTGCTGGCCGGCGACGAACACACACCCAGCCTGCGCGGCAAGGTGGATTTGATCTACATAGACCCGCCGTTCGACTCCAAGGCCGACTACCGCACCAAGGTCACACTGCCGGGTGTGGAGTTGGAGCAGAAGCCGACGGTGATTGAGCAGTTTGCGTATTCCGATACTTGGTCGGACGGCACTGCGTCATATCTGGCGATGATTACGCCTCGTCTGATTTTGATGCGCGAGCTACTGGCTGATACTGGTTCGATTTATGTGCATTTGGATTGGCATGTGGGGCATTACGTAAAAACTGTATTGGATGATGTATTGGGGAAAGATTCATTTTTCAACGAAATAATCTGGCACTACCCAGATAAGCTCCAGGGAAATATCAACGGGCTTCCCAAAAACCACGACACCATCTTTGCTTATCGAAAAACGAAAGAAGCGACTTGGAATGGCGTAAAAATACAACTTGACGGCGCTCGAAAGATCAATCGCCGGATTTGGAATCCTGACACTAAGAAACTTGATACCGCGAGAGATGAATTTGGTCGAGTTATATACGACTCATACACTGAGAAAAACGCTGATGACGTATGGCAGATTGCCCAAGCCGAAGTCACGAAAAATCCGAATAACACGGGTTACAACACTGAGAAACCTGAAACGCTGTTAGAACGCATCATTGAGGCGTCTTCCAAAGAAGGCCAACTCATCGCGGACTTTAACGGCGGCTCCGGCACTACCGCTGCCGTCGCAGAAAATTTGGGCCGCCGCTGGATCACTACCGACCTCGGAAAGCCTGCCTGCATGATCATGCGCAAGCGGCTGATAGACCAGGGTGCGAAGCCATTCCTGTATCAGGCCATCGGCGACTACCAGGTCGAGGCGGCGAAGAGTTCGCTGGGACGCAGTTTCCGCGTCGGCGACTTGTCCGGCATCGTGCTGTCGCTGTATGGCGCGTTGCCGCTGCCACCTGAAGACAACCCACTGCGCAATCTCGGCGCGGTGGTCTTCGCCGGCAAGAAAACGCTGGTGCTGGTGGATTCGCCGAACAAGCTCACGGGTGATGCCACGTTGCGCAAGGCGATTGCCCAGCGTGAGCATCTGCTCGGTGGTTGGGATCGTGTGGTGGTGTTGGGCTGGAACTTCGAGCCGTCCATCGGTCAGAGCATCACGGCGCTGAACGATGACCGGTTAGAAGTGTTGGTGATACCGCCGGACTTGCTGGATCGCCTGCGTAAAAAGGGCGGCATTGAGAAGCTGCGCGGGCAGGTGCGCTTCTCCAGTTTGCAGTATTTGACGGTGCAGCCGGTGACTCGCCAGCGCGGTGATGACGGCGAGCATCTACACGTTAGCTTGGACAATTACGTGCTGCTGTCGCCGGAGGCGATCAACCTCGACGAGGACAATCGGAAAAAGTTGCACAAGGTGATGAACGCTGAACCGCTGGCGCTGATCGAGTATTGGACGGTAGACCCGGACTACGACGGCCAGGTGTTCCGCTCGGTGTGGCAGGACTATCGCGGCAACACCGCCAACGACGACGACCCGTTGCGCGTGGTGACGCAGGCGCGCTTTGCGGTGCCATACAAGAAGGGCGAGCGCCGCGTCTGTGTGCGGGTGGTGGATGTGTTCGGCTTCGAGGCTGAGGTGTTGCAGGTGGTTGCCGAGCCTGCGGCATGAGCCACGCCATGCCGAATGATTCGCTGGTGCTGGCCGCTGCACTGACCCGCCGCACCGAGCAGTTGTGCATCGGCCTGGAACAGGGCATCGCCGATCTCTACGAGTTGGTGACGCCGATCACCGCAGAGTTGCTGCGCTGGTGGTTCGGCGAAGATGCTTGCCAGTCGCGCACCTTCAATTTTCATCCCGGTCAGCGACAGGCGATTCTAAATGTGATCGTGGCGCATGAGGTGTTGGCTAGTCCTGATCTGGCCGATTTGTATCGGCAGGTCTGCGAGGACGCCCTGCTTGCGGGCAGTCGATTGGCCGATGTCGCGCAAGGCAAGCACAGTCATCCCAAGTATTGCTTGAAGATGGCCACCGGCACCGGCAAGACCTGGGTGCTGCAAGCCTTGCTGGTGTGGCAACTGCTCAACAAGACGGCGGTATTGGAAGAAGGGCGTGACGACGCACGTTTTACGCGCCGCTTCTGATTGTCGCGCCGGGCCTGATTGTGTATGAGCGTTTGCTCGATGCGTTTCTGGGCAAGGAGCGCGAAGACAAGAGCCGTGATTTTTTCAGCTCCGACATCGCCAGCTATGCCGATCTGTTCATGCCGCCCGCGTGGCGTGAGCGCATCGAGCAGTTCGTGCGCGGCAATGTTTGCATGAAGCAGGAGATCGGCCTTAAGGCGACCGGCAACGGCATGATCGCCATCACCAACTGGCATCTGTTGAATGAGGCCGATGAGAGCGATCCAGAAGATGGCGAAGATGTTCTTGCGCCCGGCGTCGTGCCGGATGCCGCCGTCGTCGCCAGCAGCGTGCTGCCGCTGACGCCAGGCCGCGCCACCGGCAACAGCCTGGAGGTGCTCGACCGCCGCTGGGCGCGCGGCAATGTGGTGTCGTTTCTGGCCGAACTGCCCGATTTGATGGTGTTCAACGATGAAGCGCATCACATCCATGAGTTGAAGAAGGAAGGCGAGACGACTGAAGTGGAGTGGCAGAAAAGCCTGTCGCGCATCGCTGAAGGCAAGGGGCGGCGCTTCGTGCAGATGGATTTCTCGGCCACGCCCTACAACGATGTCGGCGGCGGCAAAAACAAGCGAAAAGTTTATTTCCCGCACATCGTGGTGGACTTCGATCTGAAGGCGGCGATGCGGCTGGGCCTTGTGAAATCGCTGGTTCTGGACAAGCGCAAAGAGTTGGGCGCACTGCCGCTGGAGTTCAAGGCCGAGCGCGATGCGGACGGCAATGCGGTGCTCTCGCAAGGCCAGCGCGTGATGTTGCGCGCGGGCTTGCAGAAACTGCGCAAGCTGGAAGCCGACTTCGCGCGCATTGATCCTTCGCGTCATCCGAAAATGCTGGTGGTGTGCGAGGACACTACGGTGTCGCCGCTGGTCACACAATTTCTGATCAACGAAAGTTTGCACGAGGATGATGTGCTGACGGTGGACTCCGGCAAGAAGGCGGAACTCGGCGAAAAAGACTGGGCACCGCTGCGGCAGCGATTGTTCAGCGTGGACAAGCATGCCAAACCGCGCGTGATCGTCAGCGTGCTGATGCTGCGAGAAGGTTTCGACGTGAACAATATCTGCGTGATTGTGCCACTGCGCTCCAGCCAGGCGCAGATTCTGCTGGAGCAAACCATTGGTCGGGGTCTGCGGCTGATGTGGCGCGACCCGGAATATGCCGACATCAAGCGCGACAATCGCGAGCAGATCAATCGTGGTGAGGAACCGGGCAGCCTGATTGATATTTTATCCATCGTTGAGCATCCGGCGTTCCAGAGTTTTTACGATGAGCTGATGCAAGAGGGCCTGGTTGGCAGCACGGGCGATGACGATGAAGACGGCAGCAGCACGGGCGATCTGATTGTCTCGGAACTGCGTGAGGATTACGAACGCCACGACTTTGCGATCCCGTTTATTCTGCGCGAGGCGGAAGACGACCTGAAGCATTCACCGATTGACGTTACCGCACTGCCTGCTTTCAGCGCGATGAGCCGTTCACAACTGAGCGCGTTGATCGGTAAGGGCGATGTTTTCAATTCGCAGGATTTGCAGAGCAGCACGCTGTTCGGCGATTACCGGGTGGACGGCGCGGCGATGAATGTCAGCGGCTATAACGAACTGCTGTCGCGGCTGACGCGGCGCATCGGTCAGGCGCTGAGCCAACCGCTGCCCAAGGGCAATCGCATTGCGGAACACATGGCGATGCCGTATTTGCAGGTGAATACGGTGGTGCTCGCCACGGCGCTCGACACTTATATCCGCGAGCGCTTGTTCAACGAAATGTTCGAGCCATTCGAGAACGAGGGCTGGCGCTTGTTGCTGTTGCAGCCGGTGATTGACCATATCGTCAAAATCTTCGGGCTGGCGCTGGTTCGTGCCGAGGAGCGTATCACGACGGGCACGACTGAGGTTCGTCATCGTCGATTGTCGGAGGTGGACAAACTGATGGTGCGCGAAAGCGCATCGCTGGAACTGGGCAAGAGTATCTATCAGCGCACGCCCCTTCCAACGCGCAGCGGCGGGCTGGAACGGGCGTTCATGGAATGGGCACAGGCGGATGCGAGCGTGCAGGCCTTCTGCAAGATCAGCGAAAACCGCCATGATTTTGTGAGGCTGCGCTATGTGAAAAGCGATGGTCTGCCTGCGTTCTATTCACCGGATTTTCTGGTGCGCACCGGAGACGCGATTTATCTCGTCGAAACCAAGGCGCAGCAGCAGGTGAATCATCCCAACGTGCAGCGCAAGCTGAAAGCGGCGGCGACCTGGTGCGAGCGCATCAATGTCTTGGAGCCGGCAACGCGCGGTGAGCGTGCATGGCATTACGCACTGGTGGGTGAGGAATTGTTCCGGGACTGGCAGCAGAAAGGCGCGCGGCTGGGCGAGCTTCTGGCATTTGCGCGCGTGCGTCCGGGACTGCGTTTGGGCGCACAGGGTGAACTGGGGCTGCATGGCTGATAATGCTGCTCACCGGAAACTGTTCCGGATCAAAACGATCACTGCTTGGAGATGGCCATGATTGTCACACCGCTTTACGCCGGCCTGCTGGCGCTGTGGTTCCTGGTGCTCAGCTACCGCGTGGTGCTGATGCGCGGGCACGGTATCAGCCTGGGCGACGGCGGCGACGCCACACTGCTGCGGCGCATTCGTGGCCACGGCAATTTCTCCGAGTATGTGCCGCTGATCCTGCTGATGATGGGCATGCTGGAATTGAGCCACTACTCGATATACATCCTGCATGCGTTGGGCATCACGCTGCTGGTGGCACGCCTGCTGCACGGCATCTCGCTGAGCTTCACGGAAAAATGGAAGTTCGGCCGCTTCTACGGAACCTTGCTGACCTTCATCCTGCTGCTGGTCGCCGGCGGTCTGTGCGTGTTCCAGGGCGTGCGCGGGTTTTGGGGACTTTGACACAGAAGCCATACTCCGCAGCCAGCGAGCGCAACCGCGAGCCTATACTCGCGGTGCTGCGCGAGCGGTTCGCGGATCGCAGGCAAGTGCTGGAAATCGGTAGCGGCACCGGCCAGCACGCAGTGCATTTCGCACAGGCTCTGCCACACTTGCAGTGGCAGACCACGGACCGCGCGGAGAATCTCGATGGCATCCGCCTGTGGCTGCAGGAAGCCGCTCTGCCCAATCTGCCTGCGCCGCTGGAACTGGATGTGAACCAGGATGCATGGCCGCAATCCCGCTACGACGCCGTGTTCAGCGCCAACACCCTGCACATCATGAGCTGGCCGGAAGTGCAGCGGCTGTTTGCGTGCCTGCCGCAGGTGATGACGGCAAATGCCAAATTGGCGATCTACGGCCCGTTCAACTACGGCGGCCGTTTCACCAGTGACAGCAACGCCGGGTTTGACCGTTCTCTACGGGCAGGCGCATCGCATCGAGGTATCCGCGATTTCGAGGCGGTGGACGCGCTGGCGCAAGCGGTGGGACTGCGATTGCTGGAAGACCATGCAATGCCGGCCAACAACCGCTGCCTGGTTTGGCAGCGAATCGCGCAGACAGCCGATGGGCAAACGAAAACAGATTGAGGGGCAGGGCGACTGTCCCTGCGGTAGCGGGCAGGCTTACCCCGACTGCTGCGGACGATTGCATGGTGCCGATATCGCGGCACCCACCGCGGAAGCCCTGATGCGCTCGCGCTACAGCGCTTATGTGCTGAAGCTGGCGCCTTACCTGTTGGCGACCTGGCACGCCAGTACGCGGCCTGTGGCGCTGGATGCCGAAGAACACCGCACGCAGTGGCTGGGACTGCGGCTGCTGCGCGCGGAGCAGCAAGGCGCAGACAAGGCCATCGTCGAATTTGTCGCGGGCTATCGCGTGGGCGGCGGCAGCGCTGTTCGTCTGCACGAGGTCAGCCGCTTCGTCCGCGAGGACGGGCGCTGGTATTACGTGGATGGCGTGTTTCCTGAGCTAGAGGCGGCAGGCTGACGCCACCCGCTCTCCATGCTTGGGCATGGGATAATGTTTTAATATATAAGTTATTTTAATAATTATTACATAAATAAAAACATCAAGTGTGGATCCAGTATCCAGAGCGGGTGACGCTGCCGGCATGCGCGCGCTCGGCAATGCGAGAATCGCACGGACATTTGCGGTCACGCACGCGCAATCCGGAGGCAGACGTGTATCAGATCGGCTGGGGCAAACAGGAAATCCGCGTCGCCGCCAACGGCTACGCGATGCAGGGTTACGGCATGTGGCATCACCGCGTGCGTGGGCAGCAGTCGCGGCTGTTTGCGAGCGCGGTTTATCTGCGCGACGACAACCAGCAGTCGGTGATTTTCTGCTGCCTCGACCTCGGCTACATCACCCACGCGATGCGCGCCGGCGTCTGCGAACAGTTGCGGGAGCACATGGGCGCGGCCTTCAACGAAGCCTCGCTGGTGCTGACTTGCACCCACACGCACTCCGGGCCGGGTGGCTGCACGCACGATGTCCTCTACAACGTGGTGACGCCGGGGTTCGTGCAGGACAATCTGGAAAAAATCATCGAGGCGGCGGTGGCTGCGATTCTCGCCGCATGGCAGAGTGCGGCGCCGGCCGAGCTGGGCCTGGCCGAGGCTGCATTCGATGACACCGTGCCGGTGGCGTGGAACCGCTCGCTGCGCGCCTACAACCGCAATCCTGAGGTGACGCGCAGGCGCATCGACCAGACCCACCTGGCGCTGAACCGCGAGATGCAACTGCTGAGCATCCGGCGCGATGGCGAGCTGCACGCACTGCTGTCGCTGTTCGGCGTACACGCGACCTGCGTCGGCAATTCGCTGCACAACTACGATGGTGACAACAAGGGCTATGCCGCCGCGCACGCGGAGCGCGCTCTGCAGGCATCCGGCGCCAAGGACGCCGTGGCGATCTTCGCGCAGGCAACCGCCGGCGATGTCTCGCCGCATTTTCACGGGCCGCAGCAGCTCGCGCGCAGGCGCAGGATCAAGGGCCAGGCCGAATATGATTACGCCGAGCAGAATGGCCGATACCAGAGCGAGCGTGCGTTGTCACTGCTGGAACAAAACCGCGAGGAAAAAATCAGCGGCGGCATCGATGCGATTTTTTCCTATATCGACTTCACCGATCTCAAGGCTGATCCGGCGTTCGCCAACGGCGAACGCGACGCCCGCACCAGCGAACCCTGTCACGGCGTCGCGTTTTTCGCCGGCACGCCGGTGGATGGCCTGGGCATGCCGGCTGTGCTGGCGTCCGCGGCGCGCGTGATTGCGCAGGCGGTGAAGAAATACCGCTTGAAAAATATCGGGCGCTATCCGCCGGAGCAACAGGCCTACTACCGCCGTCTCTATGCGGCGCAAGGGCCGAAGGCGATCTTGCTGGAGGCAGGCCACAAACGGATTCTGGGGCAGGCGCTGGAAAAGCTCGCGCTGCCGGGCTTCGTCGATCCCACGGTGGGCGAACTCAAGCGCCAGGCGCGCATCGGTGCGATCAAAAACAGTGCGATGGTGCCGACCGTGCTGCCGCTGCAGATCGTCGTCATCGGCCAGCTCGCGCTGGTGTGCTGTCCGGGCGAGTTCACCACCACGGCAGGTAAGCGCGTACAGGAAACGGTCGCGCAGAAGTTGCGCGCGAAGGGCGTCAGGCATGTGCTGATCTGCACCTACTGCAACGACTACATGGGCTATGTCACCACGCAGCAGGAGTACCAGGAACAGGCTTACGAAGGCGGGCACACCGTCTACGGCCAGTGGACGCTGGCAGCGTTCCAGACCTGTTTCGCAAAACTTGCAGGTGAGTTGACCAAGCCTGAAAGCGGGCGCCGGCACGACCGCACGACGCAGCCGTCGCCTGTGCCCGCCGATGAGCTGGCGCTGCGCACGGCGGGCGCGGCACCGGGATGATCCGCTGCAGCGGGCTGGGATCGCGTTTTGCCGATTCCGCCGTGGCCTGATTTTCGCTAGAGTGCGTCAAAGGCGCGCGCACCGTCGCGCCATCCAGGCAGAGCCCAATGACCACCAGCATTCCCGCAACCCTTATTCCCGGTGATGGCATCGGCCCTGAAATCGTCGATGCGACGCTGGCGGCGCTGGATGCGCTGCAGGTTTCTTTTGATTGGGACATCCAGCAGGCCGGCCTGGCCGGCGTGAAATCGGCGGGCGATCCGCTGCCGAAAGCGGCGCTGGACAGCATCCACCGCACGCGGCTGGCGCTGAAGGGGCCGCTGGAGACGCCGTCCGGCGGCGGCTATCGCTCGTCCAATGTGCGCTTGCGCGAGGAGTTCAAGCTCTACGCCAACGTGCGTCCGACCAAGACCATGATTCCCGGCGGCCGTTTCGACAACATCGACCTGATGGTCTATCGCGAAAATCTCGAAGGCCTGTACATGGGCTACGAGCATTTCATCCCGATTGATGACGACCCCGAGGCGGTGGCCATCGCCACCGGTGTCAACACGCGCCAGGGCGCGCACCGCCTGCTGCAGTACGCCTTCGAGCATGCCATCGCCAACGGCCGCAAGAAGATCACGCTGGTGCACAAGGCCAACATCATGAAGGCGCTGACCGGCATCTTCCTCGACGAAGCGCGGCGGCTGCACAAGGCCAAGTACGAAGGCCGCATCGAGTTCAG
>JBOICK010000038.1:0-7093 GCA_050739895.1 Stenotrophobium sp. | reverse complement strand
CCGCACATGCGTGCAGCGGCCAGTGGAGTGGCAATTTCCTCAACTGGGCGACGCTGTCCACCATCGACCCGTTCCGCTGGGCGCTGACCGGCGGCTACCGCTCGGTCGACACCGCAGCCGGTGCCGGCCCGGCGCAGACCATTCTGGAGCGAGCCTGGCAAGCGGTCGGCCAGGGTTCCTTCGGCCACAACAACGGCAGCAGCACGGCCAACGGCGATGATTTTACGGATCACGCGATTTATGGCACCACCGTGGTTTCCGGCGCCACGCCGTCCAACGCCGCTTGCTTGGTGGTGCGCTCCGGCAGCTTGGGCAATCTGGTGTATTTCGCCGCAGGCAGTGGCGGTAGCGGCAACAATAGTTGCAGCAGTATCAGCAGCAATTTCGATAGCGGTAGTATCAACAGCGCCCCGGCGACCATTACCTACTACACCGGCGGCAGCGTCAGCGCGAGCAGTAGCACAATCTACGAGATGGCGGTGCGGGTGCAGGTCTGCGATCCGACGCTGGGCGGCACCCAGACCGCTAATGAAAAATATCTGGAATCCGACTGCACCATCGACAAATATGTCCCGCTCTCCACCAGTACCACAGCCTGGGACTACAAACCCGAGGGCCTGATGCAGCAGTATTCGCAGCAAGTCCGCTACGGTGTGTTCGGCTATCTCAACGACAGCGGCAACGCCCGCGACGGCGGCGTGCTGCGCGCCAACATGAAGTTCATCGGCGCCCAACAGTTTGTCCCCGGCGCGGCGGCCAGCAGCAACCCCAACAATGAGTGGAGTTCCACGACCGGCGTTTACATCGCCGACCCCGGCTCGCCGCCGGGCGCGGCGGCCAGTGGCGCCACGCCTTCGGCCGATGTCGCCAACACCAACACAGCTTGCGCCACCGCCTGCGCCAGCAGCAGCGGCGTGCTCAACTACCTCAACGGCTTCGGCGAAGCCGCGCACAAATACAAATCCAGCGACAATGTCAGCGAGCTGTATTACGCGGCGGTGCGCTACTTCAAGGGACCCAGCCTGGGCAATGTGCCGAACTGGTCGAGCCTCACCGCAACCAACTCCAGTCCCAGCGTCAGCACGCTCAATACTTATACCGACGGCTTTCCGGTGATCACCACCTGGCAGGACCCACTGCCGCCCGCCAACACCGCCTACGAGTGCGCGAAAAACTTCATCCTCGGCATCGGCGACCAAAACACTCATGCCGACGGCGACCTGCCGAACAACCCCAAATTCGACGGCGACTCCTACAATCCGGCATGGAGTTCGCAAACGCCGTCCGCTTCCGGCCCGGTCAGCGCCGACAGCGGGCTCAACACCCAGAAGGCCACCAACAAGGTCGGCACACTGGAAAATGCAGATTCATTTTCCGGCCCGCTGACCATCTCCACCTCCGGCACTGGTCTCGGCGATACCACGGTGCCGTGGTGCTGTAACGACCACAACACTTTCGGCATGGCTGGCATCGCCTATGACGCGCACGTCAACGACCAGCGCCCGAATGATTTCAAGAACGACCTCAACGCCGATGGCACCAAGGTCTTCACCCAGACCATCAGCACCTACTGGCTTGACGTGCAGGAATACCAGAAATTCCGTTACCAGAACCAGGCCTGGCTGACAGCGAAATACGGCGGCTTCACCGTGCCGGCCGGCTACAGCGAATACGGCAACACCACGCCGCTGGCGCAGAACCTGTGGGACACCAACGGCCAGACCGAAACGGACAGCTCCGGCACACTGCGCAATCTGCCCGATCACTACTACCCGGCGAGCAATGCGCTGTCGATGGTCAACGGCCTGAACCAGGCTTTTGCCGATATCGCCAGCCAGGTCTCGGCCACCACCACCGCTTTCTCCACGGTCAAGCCGCAGTTGCAGCAGCTCAACAACGCGGTCTACGGCGCGTCCTACGATGCCGGCAACTGGACCGGCCAGATCGAAGCGGTGCAGTTGAGTTTCGATTCCAGCGGCAATCCGACCTTGACGCCGCAATGGTTTGCGCAGACCACGCTCGACGCCAACAGCGCCGGTACCGGCTGGAAAAACCGCGTGTTGCTGACCAACAACGGTACGCCCGGTAGCACCGGCACTTCCAGCACCGGCGTGTTGTTCAACAGCACCAATCTGACCAACACCACCTCGATCAATGCGCTAAAGACCTATTGCCCGGATCTCAACAGCACGAATTGCATCAACTGGCTGAGCGGCGACCAGAGCAACGAGGGCAGCAAGGGCGACGGCGCCTACCGCGTGCGCGCGCACCTGCTGGGCGATATCGCCGACGCCCACCTGGCGCCGGTCGGACCGCCCCAGGCCGGTTTTTCAGATGGCTTGAATCCCGGTTACGGCGCCTTCGTCACACAGGAAAAAAACCGGCCGGTGATTGTCTACGCCGCCGCCAACGACGGCATGCTGCATGCCTTCGACGGCTCGCTGAGCGACGGCAAGAATGGCGCCGAACTGTTTGCCTATGTGCCCAGCTTCGGTTTCACCGGGCCGGGCACCAATGGCGTGATCGGCAGCGCCGCCACACCAGGCGTGAACGGCCTGCCGTCCTACGGCAACAAGGGTTTCGTGCACCACTTCTTCGTCGACGCGACGCCGGCGGTGTTCGATATCGATTTCAGCAACACCAACGGTCTCGCCAGCAGCGGCAACTGGCATTCGGTGCTGATCGGCGGACTGGGCAAGGGCGGCGCCGGCTATTACGCGCTGGATGTCAGCGACCCTACTGGCGTCGCGACCACCAGCCCCGGCCCGATCGCCAGCAGTGATCCCGCTCACACCGTGCTGTGGGAGTTCACCGACGCCGACATGGGTTATTCCTACGGCGACCCGGTAGTGGTGAAGACCAAGCAATATGGCTGGGTGGTGCTGCTGACCACCGGCTACAACAACCCCGACGGCATCGGCAAGCTGTATGTGGTCAACCCCACCAACGGCAAGCTGCTTCAGACCATCTCCACCGCAGGGGCCGTGACCACCACCACACCCGCGCCGATGATCGGCACCGCCGCTAATCCCAGCGGGCTGGCCTGGGTGTCGGCGTTCGTCAGCGATTTCCGCGACGACACCACCGATGCGGCCTACGCGGTGGATCTGTTCGGACAGGTCTGGCGTTTCGACCTGACCGCCAAGACCGGCTCGTACCCGGCACCGACGCTGCTGGCGACGCTGACCGACGCCGGCGACGCCAACGCCAGCAAGGAAACTGTCAGCAGTCACCCCGACACGCAGGCGATCACCACACGGCCGCTGATTGAGGTCGACCCCAGCACCAACAACCGCTATGTGCTGGTCGGCACCGGCAAACAACTTGGCCCCAGCGACTTGAGCACAGGCCAGATCCAGGATTTTTACGTCATCGCCGACGGCACCAACACCGCGTTCATGCCTGCTGCGAGCATACCGGGCAGCGTCATCACCCGCAGCGAACTGGCGGATGACACCGCGCAACTGGTACCGAGCAGCGGCACACCCGGCGTCGGCACGGTGACCAATCACCAGAACGGGTTTTACATCAACCTCGATACCGGACCGGACAACCCTAGTTATCGCGTCACGGTGACGCCGACAGCGAATTTCGGCATCGTCGGCTTCGCCGCCAACAAACCGACCGGCGGAGTCTGCACGCCCTCCGGCGTCAACCAGGTCTATGAATTCCGCTTCGGCGGCACCACGCCGGGCGCGTCGGTGCTGACCGACAGCAGCGGTACCCTCGTATCGAACATCTCTAGCTCCGGCGAAGTCACCAGCATGTCGTTCGAGAACATCAACGGCGAAGGCACCAAGCTGTATATCGGCACCGATGTCGGCGGCACAGTCAACATCATCGGTGCCGGCGGCTTCATCAACATCCAGCCGAAGTTCAAATTCCTCAACTGGCAGGATGTGACGCCGTCAAATTAGGGCCGCTCCGTCCGCGGCCGTAACCCTGATGGAGTGAACCTCCCGATCAGGGGAGGAGCAAACCGGCGGCGAGGCAACGATGAATCGACGGGTTCGCTAAGCCCCTCGGAGGAGCCGATGAAGACTGAAATTGGCAAAAATGCCAGAATGGCTATAATTGAGCCATTCAGGAGAAAACCCGCCATGCCTTCATCCGCTATTCGCATGTACAACCCTGCCGGGGTGGTTTCGGAGGTTGCCGCAGTCCCGGCGACCGCTGTCAAGAACGCCATGGCCGAAGTCATGGACCTCACCGTGGCCGAGGGCATGGTGGCGCTGACCCGGCACGGCAAGGTGCGGGCGGTGCTGCTCTCAGTGGACACCTATGAGGGTCTGGTCAAGCGCGCCGGCGATCCGCTGGAAAAACTGTCGGGCCAATTCGACCGGATGCTCGCGTCGATGCAGGGGGCGAAAGCGCGCAACGCCGCCAATGCGGTGTTCGGCCCGCTACCGGTAAAGCCCTCGCGGAAGCTGCGCATCGCACGCCGCGGAACTTCTGCATAAGTCCACGTCGACACCCGCCTGCACGCTGTCCATGCGCTACGATATGGTTCTCATGTAACACAATGAGGGTGCCAGCATGACCGACGCGACGTTCACCTTCCGGGTCGAAGAGGAACTGAAAGCCCAATTTTCAGCAGCAGCCAAGGTCAAGGACCGCAATGGCGCGCAGCTTCTACGCGACTTCATGCGTGATTTTGTGAGGCAGCAACACGACGTGGCTGAGCATGACGTTTGGTTCCGACGCCAAGTGCATAAGGGCATTGATGCGGCGAATGCCGGTGACGTTATTCCTGCCGAGGAAGTAGAGTCAGAAGGCCTCGCCTGGCGTGCCAAAACCCGGCGCAAGCTCACACGCTCCAAGTTGTGAGGCTGATCTGGACCCGTCTGGCGGCGGCAGACCGGAAAGAAATTCGAGAATACGTTGCGCTCGAAAACCCGGAGGCCGCGATAAATCTCGATGAGTTGTTTTCAGTGCAGGGGCGACACTTGGTTGAACATCCCGATCTGGGTCGGCCTGGTCGCGTAAACGGCACGCGCGAGTTGATCGTGCATCGCAGTTACGCCCTTGTTTACGACATTGCCGGCACTCAGGTGCGGCTGTTGCGCGTGCTCCACACTGCGCGTGAATGGCCCCCTGGTTAAAAATGCAGGTCGCCGGAGTCGGCAGCTCAGATCCAGCTACCAGCATAGCGCTCAACCGTATGTCGACCGACCAGGATCAACACCACTTGTTGATCAGTAGAAATGCCATTCGCTGACCAACAGCGTGAAAATACGCACCCTGAGCTTGTCGAAATGGCTTGTATAGGAATCCACTAAATGTCCGACAAGACCATCTGGGTGCTGGCGGGCACCAACGGTGCCGGCAAGAGCAGCATCGGCGGCGCGGCGCTGCTCAGCGCTGGACTGGAGCTCTACAACCCCGATCAGATCACCCGCGACATCCTGCGGGTCTATCCAGACCGCTCGCCGGAACAAGCCAACGCAGAGGCCTGGCAGCGCGGCACTGATCTTCTGCGCGCGGCGATCGCGGAATCGCACAATTTTGCGTTCGAGACGACTCTCGGCGGCGACACCATCACAAACCTGCTCGACAGTGCCATTCAAAAGGGCCTGGCTGTGCAGATGTGGTATTGCGCGCTGACAAGCCCGGAGCTCCACATCCAGCGCGTGCGTGCACGTGTGAAGCGCGGCGGACACGATATTCCCGAGGGCAAGATCCGCGAGCGTTACGACGCGAGCCGTCGCAACCTGATCAGGCTGATTCCCGGTCTTGCGACGCTGCGCCTCTACGACAACAGCGAGGAGGCCCGGAACGCACCACGGCCCCGGCTGATCCTGGCGACGGCGTACGGGCGAGCGGTGAACGTCGATATCGCCAATGTGCCGGCCTGGGCCAAGCCGATTGTCGCTGCAGCAATGATTGACATCTAGCCGAACTGATTACCTGCTCAGCACATAGCGGGTACTTCTGCCGCTCGCAGACGATTTCTCCGGCAGGCCGATCTCGACCAGGGTTGTGATGTCGCGGAGCTTTGTATCGCTATCACCCAACCTATGCTGGCGCATCAGAGTCCTAAAGCGAGCGACACTTGGCAGCGCGAGTCTTTCTCTCGCAAATCGGGTTACGCCGCCAATTGCTTCTCCTGCGTCGGCCAAGGTTTGATCCTGGCGAGTGCCGGAGCCAGCGCATCCTTGGCCAATTCGGTGTCATAGCGTGCTTGCCCGCGCAACCACCATCCTTCCGATAGCCCGAAGAAGCGGCACAGGCGCAGATCGGTGTCTGCGGTAATCGAGCGGCGCCCCGCAATGATTTCACCAATTCGTTGCGCTGGAACTTCGATTTCCTTGGCCAAGCGGTACTGGGAAATGCCCATCGGCTTGAGGAATTCTTCCAGCAGCATTTCGCCGGGAGAAACAGGGGCCAGCTTTCTTGTCTTGCTCATTTTCATACTCCTAGTGGTAGTCCACTATTTCCACATCGCTTGCGCCCTCGGCCGTCCAAGTGAAACAGATACGAAACTGGTCATTGATACGAATGCTGTGCTGCCCACGCCGGTCGCGCTTGAGCGCCTCGAGGCGGTTTCCCGGCGGAATCCTCAGGTCATCCAGAGTTGCAGACCAGTCAAGTTGTTCAAGCTTGCGACGCGCCACCGATGTAATATTGGCAAACCGTTTGACCCTGATGCGGCCAAACAATTTTTCAGTGTCGGCGCATTTGAAAGATCGGATCATGGGCGTTAATAACGCATCTCGTTAATAACGTAAAACATGATTACCTGAACCTGAGACCTGTCACCCGCAAGCAGATCCAGAGCCGCTTGAAACTACGCGCGACACCTCCTCTCCATCCTTCCCGCGAAGGGAGAGAGAAGGCAGCAGACAATTCTGGCAGCTCCCGATACCGGCTTTGGCCAGAGTTACTTCGTCGACTTCCTGCGCGCCGCCGGCACGCGCTTGCCGCCCTTCATGGCCTTGTCCATGCGTGCGATCAGGTCCTGGTCGTGCTCGTCGCGGTAGGGTTTCTCGTCGAGATTGGCCGGCACCTTGCTGAGTCGCTCGTCGCCGATGCGCTTGACGTATTTCTGCATGAAGCGGTCGTAGGCGCGCCATTCGATGCCGTCACCGCGCAC
>JBOICK010000037.1:0-18416 GCA_050739895.1 Stenotrophobium sp. | reverse complement strand
CGTTCACTACCTTGAGACGAGGTCTCAAGTGGGTGCCGCGCCATGTTATCGGGCTTCCCGCTGCGGGGCGGGCCTGCACGCCAAACACAGGTATGGCTCCCGGGGTTTGCAATTAGGCTCAAGGGGTCTGGAGCGCTGGTCGAACACTGCAGGAGACACCGGCAGGAAGCATAGCACTTCGGGCGCTTGCACAGGCCCGACAGCAATCATTCCAGGCTCAGTGTGGAGTCGATATCCAGTCGCAACTGGCGCGCGCGCGCAGCTGCTGCGGCATCCGGTGAAACCACGCCTTCGGTGCCGCGCAATTCCAGCAGTTCGCGGGCAATGTTGAGTGCTGCCATCACTGCGATGCGTTCCGCGCCCAGTGCCTTGCCGCGCTTGCGGATGCTGGTCATGCGTTCGTTCAGGTAATCTGCCGACTTCACCAGAGCCTCGTGCTCTTCCTGCGGACAGGCGACGGCATATTCCTTGCCCATGATGCGGACGGTGACGCTGAGTGGATCCTTGGACTTGGCGGCGGTAGTCACGTTTCCTGCTCCGTTTCCAGTGCGCGGATACGCTCGACGATGCCTTCAATGCGCCGGCGCAGTTCGGCATTAAGCGCCAGCAGGCGATCGCGTTCCTGCAGCGCGTGCTTCTGCTCCAGTCGGGCCTGGCGATAGGCCGCGATCAGTCGCTGTACGCGTTCATCCAGAAGTTCGAATTCGTCGTCGAGCATGGGTCAACAAAAAAGGCGGCGAGGCCTAGTATAGCCCGCCGCCCGGTTTGTGGAACGCCGGTTTATTCGAGCAGCAGGAACAGTGCACCATCACCGCGCCGGACATGCAACAGTAACTGTTTGGACTTGGCGCTGGCGAGTCTCCGGAATTGCTCCATACTCTGGATCGGTTGGCGGTTGACCGAAGTGATGACATCACCGGGCTGCAAGCCGGCCTGTGCGGCGGCACTGCCTTGGTCAACGGTCTTGACCAGTACGCCATGCACATCCTGACTCTGCTCTGTGCTCTCGTCCAACGAGGCAAAGGTGGCACCCGCAAGACGCGGGTTGAGTTCGTCACCGGCGGCTGAGGCCACAGTGTCCTTGCCGACCGCGACGGTGATATTGATAGTTTTGCCCTTGCGCAGGATCTTGAAATCGACCTTATCCCCGACCCGCATCAGGCCGACGATGGTGCGCAGTTGCGAGAAACTCTCAATGTCCTTGCCGTTGGCGGCGAGAATGATGTCTTCAGACTTGATGCCGGCTTTATCTGCCGGCGACTTGGGCAGCACGCGCGAGACCAGCGCGCCGTGGTTTTGGTTGAGTCCGAAGGCCTTGGCCAGGTCAGGCGTCAAGTCCTGGCCGGTGATGCCGATATGGCCGCGCTCGACACTTCCGTGTTCGATCAACTGGTTCATCACGTTCCTGGCGAGATTGGCCGGAATCGCGAAGCCGATGCCGATGTTGCCGCCGGACTGAGACAGGATCATCGAGTTGATGCCGACCAGTTCGCCGCGCAGATTCACCAGTGCGCCACCAGAGTTGCCCGGATTGATACTGGCATCGGTCTGGATGAAATCCTCGTAGCCGTCGCCCAGGCCGCTGCGGCCGAGGCCGCTGACGATACCGCTGGTTACGGTCTGGCGCAGATTGAACGGCGAGCCGATGGCAACCACGAAGTCGCCTACCTGCAGCTTATCGGAATCGGCAATCGGCAGCGCCGTAAGATTGTCTGCCTTGATCTGCAACACGGCGATGTCGGTGGCGGGGTCCTTGCCGATCAGCTTGGCGTTGTATTCGCGATCATCATTAAGGCGTACCTTGATGGTGTCGGCCTGGTCGATCACATGGTTGTTGGTCAGCACATAACCTTTTGCGGCATCCACGATGACGCCGGAGCCGATTGCCTGGGCTTCCTGCGTTTGCGGTTGCTGCTGGTCAGGTGCACCGAAGAAACGGCGGAAGAAAGGGTCGTTAAGCAGGGGATTCTGGATCTCGACCTTGCTGGTGACTGCGATATTGACCACCGCCGGCATCACCTGCTTGAGCATCGGTGCCAGCGACGGCACGCCGTTCTGTAGCGGCAGTGCGGTGCTGCCTGATCCGATCACGGCTGCGGCGCTGGAATGCGCGGCGACCGGAGGCGGTGCGCCGGACATCATGAACGCGGCGCCGAGGACGGACGCGGAAACCGCCAGGGGAGCGAAGATTTTTACGAAGGTTTCACGGGACATTGTTGTCATTCTCTAGGTGTGAGCTTGGGAGCATCAGCGTCGCTATGACAGCGCAAGCCTGCTCAAGTTTCGCTGGTCTTTGCCTTCAGACCAGGCGGAATCGCGGGTTGAGACTATAGCGGCCGCTCAGACTGGCTGAGTCCAGTACATGGCCATCGAGCGCACTGCGCAGTTGCTTGAGCGTATAAGCCACGCTGACTGGGCAGCGCTCCAGATCGGTGGCGTAAACCGTGAAACGATAATGATGTACGCGTGCATCATTCCACGGCGGACAGGGGCCGTCATATCCGAGATAGGTTCCGGCCATGCTGGCATCGCCAGCGAACCAGTTGGTGTAATCGTTGACGCCCTGCTGTGTGCCCTGCGGCCCCGCAGGCCGGGGCTTGCCTTTTGCGGTGACACACTGCGAACAGGCGCCTTCGGCGATCTGTCTGACGTGCGCGGGAATATCCGTCATCAGCCAGTGCACGAACTCCGCGCGCGCCAGGTTTGCAGGGACTTCACGGCCTGGCTGGTTCACAGCGTCCGCGCTAGTCGGCGCGTCACTATCGATACAGGTGATTACAAAGCTGCGGGTGCCGGCGGGTGTGCGATCCCATGCCAACTGCGGATTTCGATTCTGCGACAACTGCACATGACCATGCGGGCTTCGTACGCAGAAAGCGCAGCGTCCCGGAATCAGGCCGCCGTTGCGGAACGAGTTGCTGGATAGCTTCACGCGATTTCTCCGGTTTGTGTGTCTTAGACCGGTCTCGACAAGGCTTTCTCAACGCCGCCACGCAAGCCCAGGCCCAGTTTGACCAGGCCACGCGACAGCCGGTCACTCAGGCTTTGACGTTCGCGATACGTGACGTGATAGATGTCCGCATCCTTGGATCGATCCAGTAGATAATCGTCGCTGGTTTTGATCTCGTCCACCAGGCGCAATGCCAATGCACGGGTGCCAAACCAGTGTTCGCCGGTAGCGATCTTGTCCATCTCCATGCCGGGACGGTTTTCGTTGACGAAAGCCTTGAACAGGACATGTGTATCCTCGAGTTCTTCCTGGAATTTAGCACGGCCGACGTCGGTGTTCTCTCCAAACAAGGTCAGGGTGCGCTTGTACTGGCCTGCGGTGTGCAGTTCCAGATCAACTTCGTGCTTTTTCAACAGACGATTGAAGTTGGGAATCTGTGCCACCACGCCTATCGAACCGAGGACGGCGAAGGGTGCTGCAATGATCTTGTCGGCAACGCATGCCATCAGGTAACCGCCACTGGCGGCAACTTTGTCTACTGCGATCACCAAGCGAAAATCTCGATCACGGATGCGAGTGAGTTGTGAGGCGGCGAGTCCGTAGGAATGGACCAATCCACCCTCGCTTTCCAGGCGTAGCAGCACTTCATCCTGCTTGCGCGCGACCTGCAGCACTGCGCTGAT
This sequence comes from Stenotrophobium sp., assembly GCA_050739895.1. Classification (GTDB taxonomy): domain Bacteria; phylum Pseudomonadota; class Gammaproteobacteria; order Nevskiales; family Nevskiaceae; genus Stenotrophobium. The sequence goes on along the minus strand of JBOICK010000037.1, from coordinate 14,783 downwards.
TTCCTCTCGCAGCGTATCGACGGCGGTGGCATGCAGATCACCATCAAAATCCAGTGTGAATATACGCGGTCGCGGCGATTGTCCGTGTTTGAGCGCCTTGGTGCGGGCCTTTTCCTCGGCATGGCGCTTTTTTTTCTGTTGTTTCAGTTCATGCTCTGTCAGCAGTTCATCATTGAGGATATCCGCCATCTCCTCGAAGCGATGGTTAAGACTCTTGATCTCCAAGCGATCTTGCGCATGTCCACGCGCGGAACGGATCAGGGATGCGAGGCTGCCGATTACAACTACTATTGCCACTACAAGAGTTGCTGTTTTTGCGAGGAAAATTCCGTAGTCGAGGAAAAAATGTGTCACTATATTAAGGCTCCAGAAACGGAATACATAGATGGAAAATTTGAGAATGAGGGGCTAATAATCTTGGCCAACTTCCAATTTTCAAGTTCAATTATGGGTTCTCTGAGAAATTCTGCATGGCCTAAGCACCTGCTTCCAGCAAGCCAGAATTTCACTTATACCCGAATTTTACTTATAATTAACTGCGGTTTTAAATACTATTCCCAAACTGGCTATCAATAGGTTGGAGCTAAAATCATGAATAAGCTGTCATTAGCAACCTTAAGCCTCGTCTTTGCTGCTTTTGCGCTGCCAGGGTTAGCGCAGGCACAAGAGAGTACCACCGAGATGCGGCCGTATGTATCTCTTAACTATGATCAGGTCTTCGCAGATCGCTTACGTGCAACTGATAGCAGTGGCCCTGGTTTTTCCATGAGTTTCGGCGCGCCTATAAACAAATATTGGGGCGTGGAGGTTGGTGGATTTGACGATCAGTTGAGGGCTGAGTCAGGGGTCTCTACACGAAATAACCACTGGTCTACATACGGTGCAAATCTTGATGCGATGTTCTTCTTCTCACGTAATTCCGGCTTCTCACCCTATACAGTCCTGAGCGTAGGCGCGATCCATTCTGTCGAGAATGGTGCGGCCCAAGCCACCAATCCATTCGGCGCTGCTGGTGCCGGTTTCTTCAAGTTTTTCAGCGTGGGCGATTACGATCTGGGGATCCGCGGTGACGTGCGTGAGCGTTGGTCTGGTACGCGTGGCACAGTGGGGGGAACTGGAAGTTTTTCAGCATTGCATGACACAGTAGTCAAGGTCGGCTTGGTACTACCGTTGGGACGTCGTGCAGTCGCTGCAAGCGAAAGTGTATCGACTGGGGCCCGAGTTGATGCGTGCACGCTGGATGCAGATGGTGATGGTGTGCCCGACTGCCGTGACAAGTGCCCGGATACGCCGCGCGGTATGAAGGTTGATGCCAATGGTTGCCCGGTTGACGCCAACCGTACTTTCGAGGATGTGCATTTTGCTTTCGACAAATCCGATTTGACTGACTATGCCAAGGCAATCCTCGACAACGCCGCGAATGTTATCAACGGGCTGTCGCAGAAATATCCGAAATTGGAAGTGGAAGTTTCCGGCCATACCGACTGGATCGGTTCCGAAGGCTACAACCAGGGTCTTTCCGAGCGTCGTGCCAATGCGGTCAAGAAGTATCTGAGTCGCAAGGGCGTGGATCCTGAGCATGTGCAGACGCATGCTTATGGAGAGACCAAGCCGATTGCGCCGAATACAACTGCCGAAGGCCGTGCGCTCAACCGCCGTGCCGAAATCAAGACACACGAATAACCAGGAAGTTGCGTTTACAGCAATACTCGAACCCCGCGCTCTAGCGGGGTTTTTTTTTGTCGTGTTATTGTCACGGTATGGGAAAACGAATGCGGATGGAGGAGGGTTTTATGAAAACCGGATTTTCGATTTTGCCGCATGCTGTCGTGCTCATTGCCTTGTCGGCATGTGCAAACATGCCGGGCGCGAGCGCTCCAGGCATGCTGAGTACAACTGCCGTGCCAGCGCAGAACCAGCAGGCGCCGATACCGATTCCGCCAGAGCCAGCCGAGAGTGCGCCGGCTCAGGCCGCCACTCAGGTCGGCGCGCCGAGTGGCGGCCCGGCAACCGTAACCGCGGCAACGTCAGCGGTGCCAGCGGCGGTGGTGGCGCAGTCGTCGCCGTCCGTGCCTGAAACTTTTGGAAAAGATGTTTACCAGCAAATCGTGTTTGCCACCGGCAGTGCGCAGATTCCGCAGATGTCGCTGGACCGCATGTCTATGACTGTAACGCAATTGCAGCAGGTGATCGGTCAGGACAAGCATGAGTGTGTCGAGATCGTGAGCTATACCAATCTCGCCGGCGAGGGCAAGAATGCGGCGGCGTTGAGCGATCAGCGTGCCTGGGCGGTGCACTCAGCACTGCTTGCACACGGCCTGTCGGTGGAACTCATGCGCGTAGTGATTCCGCCGTTGAACAAGACTACGCCAGCCTTGGCGGGCAAGGTTGTGATCCGGCTGCGACCACGCTGATACATGGTATTCAGACTGTACCAGTCACCAATTGTCGAAGCAAAGCCAAATGCGCCGGGGAATCGTTGAGTGCGGGGATATAACTCAGGTCGGTTCCACCTGCATTACGAAAGGCAGTGCCATAGCGCAGCGTGATTTCTTCCAGGGTTTCGAGGCAATCCGCCGGAAATCCCGGGCAGATTACGTCAAGCGTGCGCATGCCGGCCGCGGCAAGCGAGACGACGCGCTGGTCGGTATAGGGTTGCAGCCATGGCAACGGGCCGAGGCGGCTCTGGTAAGCGATAGACCACTGATCGTTCGTGAGTTGCAAGGCTTGCGCCAGCGCCTGAGCGGTTTCCTTGCACTGACGATCATAGGGGTCGCCAGCATCGGCGTATTTCTGTGGAAGACCGTGAAACGATATCAGCAGGTGCTGGCCGCGCCCGCGTTGACGCCAGTGCATGCGCGCGCTGTCTGCCAGCGCCGCGATATAACTGGGATGATCGTGGTAACTGTTGATCGTAGATAGTTCCGGTACCCGGCACTGTTGCGTCAGCGCGCGAAACACAGCGTCCAATGCTGCAGCAGTAGTGGTCGCGGAATATTGCGGATACAGCGGCAACACGACAATGCGACGCACCTGCTGCGCATCCAGTTCGGCCAGCGCGGCGGTGATGCTCGGTTGGCCATAAGTCATGCCCAGCGTCACTGGCGTTTCGGCGCCCAGCAAGGCGCGCAATCCTGCCAATTGCGCAAGCGAGTTCGCCAGCAACGGTGAACCTTGTTTGGTCCAGACGCTAGCGTAGGCGTGCACCAGTTTGCGTGGACGAAACGGCAGGATCAGACCGTAAAGCACAGGCAACCAAAGTGCGCGCGGTGTGTCGATCACGCGACGGTCGGACAGGAATTCGCGCAGGTAGCGGCGAATTGCACCAGCGGTGGGCGCATCGGGAGTGCCGAGGTTGATCAGCAGTACGCCGGTTTTCGGTGTGCTTGGTCCCACAATCATGGTGCCGCTCGGGGTCAATTTTTTGATGTCTGCGTGAGCATGCTGTGCGTGCGCGAATAGCCGAAGTAAATCAGCAGTCCGATGGCCAGCCAGATACCGAAAGCTTCCCAGGTGGTTTTTTGCAGATAAGTCATCAGCCAGATGCTGAAACCGATGCCCAGCGCGGGTATCAGCGGCGAGAACGGCGTCTTGAATGGACGCTTCAGATCGGGGCGGACCTGACGCAGCACTACCACGCCGGCGCAGACCACGCAAAAGGCACCGAGCGTGCCGATGTTGGTGATCTCGACCAGATTACCCAGCGGCACGAAACCAGCGAGGCAGAAAATGACGATACCGGTAAGGACGATGCAGCGCACTGGGCTGCCGCTGTGGGCATTCACTTTGGCGAAGAATTGCGGCAGCAGGCCGTCACGGGCGACGGCGAAGAACACGCGCGTCAGCGCGTAGTACAGCACCAGCATCACCGTGGTCAGCCCGGCGATGGCGCCGAGCGAAATGATGCCGGCGGCCCAGTTCTGGTGGATCTGCAGCATCGCGAACGCGACTGGCGAGGGCACGTTGAGCTTGTTGTAGGGAACGATGCCGGTCAGCAGTCCCGAAACGACGATGTAGAGGATGGTGCAGATCACCAGCGAGCCGATGATGCCGATCGGCAAATCGCGTTGCGGGTTGCGGGTTTCCTCGGCGGCGGTGGAGACCGCATCAAAGCCGATGTAGGCGAAGAAGATCATCGCCGCACCGGCCATCACGCCCTGGTAGCCGAAGTGATTGACGCCGTTGGCGTCGGTCGTCATTGGCGGAATGAAGGGGTGCCAGTTGGCGGTGTCGACGTGGAAGCTGGCGACGCCAATGAAGATGGCGATGGCGACCAGTTTGATTACGACCATGATCGAGTTGAAGCGCGCGCTGACCTTGGCGCCGATCACCAGCAAGGTGCCGAGCGTGACGATGATCAGCGCCGCCGGCAGGTTGATGATGCCGCCCGGATGCAGGCTGTCGAAGGGGCCGTGCAACAGAAAATCGGGCAGTCCGTAGCCGACCGCTTGCAGCGCGTTGTTGACGTAACCCGACCAGCCGACCGAGACCGCTGACACCGACACGGTGTACTCCAGAATCAGCATCCAGCCGATGATCCACGCCGGCAACTCGCCAAGACCGGCGTAGCTGTAGCCGTAGGCGCTGCCGGCACCACCGACCGAAGCGGCCAGTTCGGCGTAAGCCAGCGCAGCGCAGGCGCAGGCGATGCCGGCGACGATGAACGACAGCACCAGCGCCGGGCCGGATTGCACCGCGGCGGCTATGCCGGTCAGCACGAAGATGCCGGCGCCGATGATTGCGCCGATGCCCAGCAGGGTCAGATCGAAAGCGCCCAGGACTCTCTTGAGTCCGGTGTCAGCGGTGATGTCGGTGTTGATCGCTTTGGTGCGAAACAAGCTCATCGGTGTCACTCCCCAAAATAGTGTGGCCGCTATTTTTTGTAGCGCCCGCTATGCGGCAGGCACCACAATGAAATGTTATTTATTATTTAATATATACAAATATAATATGTATTTAATAACAATCTGATCGGCAATGTCGTAGACAGCGGGTAGCCGGATTATGCAGGATTTATGCACGATCCTGCGCAAAAAAAGCGCCATGCCTTTCGACATGGCGCCGTCAAACGCTCCGGTCCGCGGGTCAGTCTTTTTCGATGATCGCGGTCACGCCCATGCCGCCGGCGGTGCAGATCGAAACCAGGCAGCGTCCGCCGCCGTTTTCATCGAGGATTTTTGCCGCAGTGGCAATGATGCGACCGCCGGTCGCGGCAAACGGATGACCCAGCGCCAGCGAGCTGCCGTGGATATTGAGCTTGCTGCGGTCGATCGAACCCAGCGTGCCGGACCGGCCGAGGCGGTCATGACAGAACTTCTTGTCTTCCCAGGCGCGCAGCGTGCACAGCACCTGGGCGGCGAAGGCCTCGTGGATCTCGTAGAAATCGAAATCCTGCAATTTCAGGCCGGCGCGATCGAGCATGCGCGGCACCGCGTAGGCCGGGGCCATCAGCAGGCCTTCTTTTTTGCCGACAAAATCCACCGCGGCAGTTTCGCCGTGGGCGAGATAGGCCTGGACCTTGAGGCCGTGCGCCTTGGCCCAGTCATCGCTGGCCAGTAGCACAGCAGAGGAGCCATCGGTCAGCGGCGTCGAATTGGCGGCGGTCAGCGTGCCGTTGCCGCTCTTTTTGTCGAAAGCTGGTTTCAGCGAAGCGAGTTTTTCCAGCGAAAGTTCGGCGCGCAGGTTGTTGTCGCGCTCCAAGCCGCCGAACGGCACGATCAGGTCGGCAAAGAAACCGCTCTCATACGCGCGCGCGGCCTTGTTGTGAGACTCGAACGCGAGCTGGTCCTGATCCTCGCGGCTGATTTTCCATTCCTTCGCCATCAGTTCGCAGTGATCGCCCATGCTCATCTTCGTGCGCGGCTCCGATACCGCCGGCAGGTTCGGCGCCAGCATCGACGGGCGGAACTTGGCCAGCGCTTTGAGGCGCTGCTGCCCGGTCTTGGCGCGATTCACTTCGAGCAGAATCTTGCGCAGGCCTTCGCCGACGCCGATCGGTGCGTCAGAGGTAGTGTCGACGCCGCCGGCGATACCCGAGTCGATCTGTCCCAGCGCGATTTTATTACCGATGTTGATCGCCGCCTGCAGGCCGGTGCCACAGGCCATCTGCAGATCGTAGGCTGCAGTTTCCGGTGCCAGTCCGGACGACAGCACGGATTCGCGGACCAGATTGAAATCGCGCGAATGCTTGAGCACGGCGCCGGCGGCGACTTCACCCAGGCGCTCGCCATGCAACTGGAACTTGTCGACCACGCCCTTGAGACTGGCGACCAGCATGTCCTGGTTGCTCTTGGTCGAGTAAGCGGTGTTGGAGCGTGCGAACGGAATGCGGGCGCCGCCGAGGATGGCGACCTTGCGGATGGATTTCATGGGAACTCCGGGGTGGAAGGTGATTTGCGTTATTGTAGCGAACGACGTGCGCGCAGCGAGCATGCAGGCATATAGATAATCACAGAATCATTGCCGCCGCATTTACTTCCGCGCCGACACGGGATGCTGTGCGGCCAATGTCTGATGCAGGCCTCATACATCAGAATCGCCGCCTTTCCGGTACCCGCCGCATTATCGAGACTTTTAACCCATGCCGACCTATAAAGCCCCGCTGCGCGACATGCGCTTTCTGATCAATGAAGTCTTCGACTATCCCAAGCATTACGCGGGTCTGGCGAACGGCAAGGACGCCGATCCCGATACTGTGAATGCGATTCTCGATGAAGGCGCAAAGTTCTGCGAGGAAGTGCTGGCGCCGCTGAACCTGTCGGGCGACGAGGAAGGCTGCCACCTGGAAAACGGCGAGGTGCGCACGCCCAAGGGCTTCAAGGACGCCTACGACCAATACGTCGCAGGCGGCTGGCAAGGATTGTCGCACCCGACAGAGTACGGTGGCCAGGGTCTGCCGATGTCGATGGGCGTGTTCAAGTCCGAGATGATGGGTAGCGCCAACTGGTCGTTCACCATGTACCCCGGCTTGTCGCTGGGTGCGATGAACACCGTCATGCAACACGCCAGTGAAGAGCAGAAAAAACTGTTCATGCCGCCGCTGGTCGAAGGTCGCTGGACCGGCACGATGTGCCTGACCGAGCCGCAGTGCGGCACCGACCTCGGCCAGGTCAAGACCAAAGCCGAGCCGCAGGCCGACGGCACTTACAAGATTACCGGCACCAAGATCTTCATCTCCGCCGGCGATCACGACCTCACCGAAAACATCATCCACATCGTCCTCGCGCGCCTGCCGGATGCGCCGCCGGGGACTCGCGGCATCTCGCTGTTCATCGTGCCCAAGGTGCTGGCCAACGCGGACGGCAGCCTTGGCGAACGCAATCATGTGGTGTGCAGCGCGCTCGAACACAAGATGGGCATCAAGGCCTCGGCCACTGCAGTGATCAATTTCGAGGATTCCATCGGTTACATGATCGCGCAGCCCAACAAGGGCCTGGAGGCGATGTTCACCTTCATGAATACCGCGCGCATCGGCACCGCGCTGCAGGGCGTCTGTCATGCGGAGCTGTCCTACCAGGGCGCGCTGGCCTACGCCAAGGAGCGCCGTTCGATGCGCTCGCTGTCCGGCAAGAAAGAACCGGACAAGGTCGCCGACGCGATCATCCATCACCCCGATGTGCGCCGCATGCTGATGACGCAGAAAGCCATCGCCGAGGGCGGGCGCGCGATGATCTATTTCGCAGCGCAGTATGCCGATCACATGGTCAACGGCATGCTTGAAGGCGACGAAAAGAAATTCAAGCACTGGGACGACAAGCTCGGCTTCCTGACGCCGATCCTCAAGGGCTTTCTCACCGAAATGGGGCTGGAGTCAGCCAATCTCGGCATGCAGGTGTTCGGTGGCCACGGCTACATCAAGGAACACGGCATGGAGCAGATCGCACGCGACGCGCGTATCTCGACGCTGTATGAAGGCACCACCGGCATCCAGTCGCTGGACCTGCTCGGCCGCAAGGTGCTGGTGATGACGCGCGGCAAGGCGGTGCGCGAGTTCACCGGCGTCATCGGCAAGTTCGCGCTGGAACACATGGCCAACAACAGCATGCGCTCCTACGCCACCGAGCTGGCCAAGCTGGCTGCGCAGTGGAATGTGCTGACCATGCGCATCATGCTGGTGGCGCGCAAGGATCGCGACATCGTCGGCAGCGCCAGCTACAACTTCCTGATGTATTCGGGCTACGTCACCATGGCCTATTTCTGGGCGCTGCAGGCGTCGGTCGCGCAGCAGAAGCTGGCCAAGGGTGGCGCCGAAAAGCCGGAATTCTACAAGGCCAAGATCGGCATGGCGCGGTTCTACTTCGACCATATCCTGCCGCGCGCGCGCAGCCATGCAGCATCGATGACCAAGCCGAGCGCATCGCTGACGAAACTTCCCATCGAAAGCTTCGTTTTCGACTGAGCACGTCTCCGAGTCGCGGGAAAGGGCGCCACACAGGCGCCTTTTTTGTGTCAGCGAGCCAGACGCTTGACTCTGGACCATGCTCCAGGGTTTAGGCTATGCCAAATCCCGCTGGAGAAATCCCATGCAGACCCTAACCATTGGCATGCTGGCGCAGCAGGCCGGCGTCAACATCGACACGATCCGCTACTACGAACGCAGCGGCCTGCTGCCGGCGCCGCAGCGGCGTGCATCGGGCTATCGCGATTATTCCACCGACGCAGTGGCACGCCTGCAGTTCATCCGCCGCGCCAAGGCCTTGGGGTTCAGTCTCGATGACATCACCGAGTTGCTGAGTCTCAGCGGTCGCCGCGATGTCAAGGCGGTGAAGGCAGCGGCGCAGACGCGGCTGCAGTCCGTCGAACTCAAGATTTCCGAGTTGCAGCGCGTTCGCAAAGGTCTGCGCACGTTGATTGACGCCTGTCCCGGACACGGCGACCTCGATGCTTGCCCCATCATCGCCGCGCTCAGTCAGGGGAAACGCGCATGAAGATCGAATCAAATCAGCCCATCCACAAAGGTGATTGCTGCTCCATGCACACACAGGTTGCGGCCGACAGCGGTTCCGAGCTGGATCTGGTCTGCGGCATGAGCGTCAATCGTAAAACCGCGCGACATCACCATGTGCACGCGGGCACCGATTACTATTTTTGCAGCGCCGGGTGCATGAACAAATTCGTGGCGGCACCTGAAAAATATCTGCAGCCCAAGACTGTATTGCCCGCGCAGCCTGTAGACACAGGCGCGATCTACACCTGTCCGATGCACCCGGAGGCTGAGCAGGTCGGCTCCGGCAGTTGCCCGAAATGCGGCATGGCGCTGGAGCCGGTCGATCCGGCTATCCTCGACGATGGTGCCGAACTCCAGGACATGACGCGCCGTTTCCGGGTCAGCCTTATCCTGAGTCTGCCGCTGCTGGCGATTGCGATGTCGCCGATGATCTCCGGTCTGCATCTGGAACAGCGCATCGGCCAAGGCGTCGGCCGCGGGTTGCAGTTGTTTCTGGCGACCCCGGTGGTGCTCTGGGGCGGCTGGCCGCTATTGGTTCGCGGTTGGCAGTCGCTGGTGTCGCGCAACCTCAACATGTTCTCGCTGATTCTGCTGGGCGTCGCTTCGGCGTATCTGTTCAGCCTGGTCTCTCTGCTGCTGCCAGGCGTTCTGCCTGCATCGTTCCGCGCGGTGGATGGTATGGCTCCGCTGTATTTCGAGGCGTCGGCGGTGATCATCACGCTGGTGCTGCTGGGGCAGGTGCTGGAACTCAGAGCACGCTCGGCGACTTCCGGCGCCATTCGCGCGCTGCTGGAACTGGCGCCGAAGGTCGCGCACCGTCTGGACACGGCAGGTCGCGAGCAGGACATCGATCTGAAAATGGTGCATGTCGGCGATCGCTTGCGCGTGCGGCCGGGCGAGAAGGTTCCAGTGGATGCGGTGGTGGTCGATGGTGATAGCCATGTCAACGAATCCATGCTCACCGGTGAACCCGATCCGGTGCGCAAACAGGCAGGAACTGCAGTCACCGGCGGCACGCTCAACGGTTCCGGCAGTCTGGTCATCAAGGCCGAGAAGGTCGGGGCGAGTACGCTGCTGGCGCAGATCGTGAAGATGGTGGCGCAGGCGCAGCGCTCGCGCGCGCCGGTACAGCGCCTGGCGGATCGGGTCTCGGCGTGGTTCGTGCCAGTGGTGATCGTCGTGGCGGCGTTATCCGGTATCGCATGGACGCTTTGGGGTCCGTCACCGGCGATGGCGCACGGGCTGGTGGCTGCGGTTTCGGTGCTGATCATCGCCTGTCCCTGCGCGCTCGGGTTGGCGACGCCGATGGCGATCATGGTTGGCGTCGGGCGCGGTGCGCAGGAAGGTGTGCTGATCAAGGACGCGGCGGTTCTGGAAACGCTGGAGCGCGTCGATACGCTGGTGCTGGACAAGACCGGCACGCTGACTGCCGGCAGGCCCGGCCTGCACGCCGTTGTTGCGCTGCCCGGCTTCGACGAATCGGGACTGCTGCAAATGGCCGCCGCCGCGGAATCGCACAGCGAGCATCCACTGGCCCGCGCGATTGTCGACGGTGCGCAGGCACGCGGCGTGATTCCTGCGACTGATGTTTCATCATTTGAGTCGGAGCCAGGCCTGGGGATCAAGTGCAGGACGGGTGGCCATCGCCTCGTGATTGGCAACACCCAACTGCTGGTGCGCGAAGGCATCCCGGCTGATGCGCTGGTACAGACTGCAGAAAGCTTGAGGACCGAAGGTCAGACCGCCGTGCTGGTCGCGGTGGATGGCGTGCCTGCCGGTGTACTCGGCATTGCCGACACTATCAAGGCGGATGCGGCGACAGCGCTGCGCGCGCTTAAACACGAAGGCCTGCGCATCATCATGCTCACCGGCGACCACGCGCGCACCGCACAGTCGGTTGCGGACGTCTTGGGTATTGAAGAGGTTATCGCAGGCGTCACGCCCGCCGGCAAACTTTCCGCGATCAAGCGTCTGCAGGGCGAGGGCCGCATCGTCGCCATGGCCGGTGACGGCGTCAACGATGCCCCGGCGTTGGCGCAAGCGCAGGTCGGCATCGCCATGGGCACCGGTACGGATGTGGCCATGTCGGCGTCTGGCGTGACCCTGCTCAAAGGTGATCTGCGCGGCATCATCAAGGCGATCAGGCTGTCACGGCGAACTATGCGCAATATCCGCCAGAACCTGCTTTTCGCTTTTGGCTACAACGCGCTGGGCATCCCGGTGGCAGCGGGTCTTTTCTATGTATTTTTCGGTTTTCTGTTGTCGCCGATGCTGGCCAGCGCCGCCATGAGTCTGAGTTCGGTGTCGGTGATTGCCAATGCGCTGCGCTTGCGGCGTAGTCCGTTGTAGCTGGCGTGCGCGCAATTCGGTGGCAGTTATGATTCGCGTCTTTTCGTGGCCTGGTTGAACGCGATGCTTGCGCAACTCCTGCCCTGGGATTATTACGCCGAGCACAGGCTTTTCGTGCATCGGTTGCAGCATTTTGCGCTGCATGACGTTGGTCCGTGCCTGCTGGCATTCTCTTCGCCGGGCACGATCCTGACAGCGTGGTCGCAGTGATTGCTGAGCTGATCGTCATCAGCCGTTTGCGCGATCAGCCCGGCCCAGGCACTCAAAAACGTTATCCGCTGTTTGATGGTTCAATCTAAAGCATGTTGTAAAATATAAAACTATTATACATAAAGTAAATATATAATAACAATCATGCGACCTCAACATGCAACAGCGGAAGGCGATTTTCCTGGTTCGAACTGCGGCGTGCCGGCGTTGTGCCGGGATGGGGCATCACATTTCACCGCATTGACCATTCACCCTTGTGGCCCAAAAATGCCTGCGGGCGGAAGCTGTGCTGGTCGAGATTGAAGAGTAACAATTCACGTTTCCCTATCTGGAGTTGAAAATGTCCGGTCCCATAGCCGTCGTGAGCGGCCGTTTCCAATATGGTCACTATGAACTGGCCTACGAGGTCTATGGCACCACGGGCGTGCCCTGCCTGCTGATTCACGGCCTGCTGCTGGATTCACTGATCAACCGCGATCTGGCGCTGCGCTTTGCGGCACAGGGTTTCAGGGTCGTACTGCTTGACCTTCTGGGTCATGGGCTGAGCAGCAAGCCCACCGATCCGCGCGAGCACCGCATTGATTTCTACGCCGGGCATGTGCTGGCCTGTCTCGATCATCTGGGTATTGAGCGGGCTGTGATCGGCGGCGTCTCACTCGGCGCCATCACCGCGTTGCAGACCGCGGCGATGGCACCGCAGCGCTGTCTGGGATTATTTATCGAGATGCCGGTCATGGAATGGTCCACCACGTTCGCGGCGATGCTGCTGGTGCCGTTGTTGACGGTGGTGGATTACATGCAGTGGTTCTACCGTCCGCTTGCGCGTGGCCTGCGCCGCCTGCCGCGGCCGCGCACACCGTGGGCCGCCAGTGCACTGAACGCGGTATCCGCCGAACCGGAGGTTATCACCGCGGTGCTGCACGGCATCCTGGTCGGGCCGGTGGTCCCGGCAATGGCGGTGCGGCGGCAACTCACGATGCCGGCGCTGGTCATTGGTCACGCCGGCGACCGCCTGCATTCATTTCGCGACGCTGTTGTACTGGCGCGGGAGTTGCCGAACGCCAAACTGCTCAAGGCGCATTCGATGCTAGAACTGCGCCGCAGTCCGGATCGCCTGTGGCAGGAAATTCTGCCATTTCTTCAGCAGTTTCTCGGCAAGAACAAGAAAGTAGCGCGGCGCTTGACTCAAGCCTGAAGCCGGTAAATCGGGCTAGCCCTTGAATCTGGCCGGGTTGCCCTTACAATTAGCAGCCTATGCATGAGAGTGCTAACAACGGCTGCGTATCAAGCCGTCATTAGCTCCCAGCTAGAGGCCCAAATATCTGAAAAACAGGAGTTTAACTATGAAGCTGCGCCCTTTGCACGATCGCGTGATCGTGAAGCGTCTGGAAGAAGACAAGAAATCTGCTGGCGGCATCCTGATCCCGGACAGCGCCGCTGAGAAGCCCCTCAAGGCTGAAGTGATCGCTGTTGGTTCTGGCAAGCGTACCGACGACGGCAAGGTGCACCCGGTCGACGTCAAGGCCGGCGACACCGTGCTGATCGGCAAATACTCCGGCACCGAGGTCAAGGTCGACGGTCAGGACCTCGTGGTCCTGCGCGAAGACGACATCATGGCTGTCTTCAGCGGCAAGTGACATCCGCAGCGCGGATGTCATCCCGGCGAAGGCCGTGATCCATGCCGCCGGGTGTAGCGAACTAAAACACTGGATTCCGGCTTTCGCCGGAATGACGAAACGAAATAGAGGAATCAGAAATGTCTGCAAAAGAAATCAAGTTTGGCGATGATGCCCGCGCCCGCATGGTCGCCGGTGTCAACGTGCTGGCCAACGCGGTCAAAGTCACTCTCGGCCCCAAGGGCCGCAACGTTATCCTCGACAAGTCCTACGGCGCCCCTACGGTGACCAAGGACGGCGTTTCCGTCGCCAAGGAAGTCGAGCTGAAGGACAAGTTCGAGAACATGGGCGCACAGCTGGTCAAGGAAGTCGCTTCCAAGACCTCCGACGCCGCCGGCGACGGCACCACCACCGCCACCGTGCTGGCCCAGGCGATTCTCAACGAGGGTCTGAAGTCGGTTACCGCCGGCGTCGACCCGATGGACATCAAGCGTGGTATCGACAAGGCCGTCGAGGCCGTCACCGCCGAAGTGAAGAAGCTTTCCACCCCCTGCAAGGACCGCAAGGCCATTGCCCAGGTCGGCACCGTTTCCGCCAACGCGGACGAAGCGATCGGCAAGATCATCGCCGATGCGATGGACAAGGTCGGCAAGGAAGGCGTTATCACCGTAGAAGACGGCTCCGGTCTCGACAACGAGTTGAACGTGGTCGAGGGCATGCAGTTCGATCGCGGCTATCTGTCGCCGTATTTCATCAACCAGGCGCAGTCGCAGCAGGTCGAACATGAGAGCCCGCTGATCCTGATCACCGAGAAGAAGATCAGCAATATTCGCGAATTGCTGCCGGTGCTGGAGCAGGTTGCCAAGGCCGGTCGTCCACTGCTGATCATTGCTGAAGACGTCGAAGGCGAAGCACTGGCCACCCTGGTGGTCAACAACCTGCGCGGCATCCTCAAGGTTGCCGCCGTCAAGTCTCCGGGCTTCGGCGACCGCCGCAAGGAAATGCTCAAGGACATCGCCACCCTCACCGGCGCGACCGTGATCTCCGAGGAAGTGGGCCTGTCGCTGGAGAAGGCCACGCTGGCCGACCTGGGCACCGCCAAGAAGATCCAGATCGACAAGGAAAACACCACCATCATCGATGGCGCCGGCAAGAAGGCCGACATCCAGGGGCGTATCACGCAGATCAAGGCCCAAATCGAGGAGACCACCTCCGACTACGACCGTGAGAAGCTGCAGGAGCGGCTGGCCAAGCTGGCCGGCGGCGTTGCGGTGATCCGCGTCGGTGGTGCGACCGAGGTCGAGGTGAAGGAGCGTAAGGATCGCGTCGACGACGCGATGCATGCGACCCGCGCCGCGGTCGAGGAAGGTATCGTCGCCGGCGGCGGCTCGGCCCTGCTCTATGCCGCCAAGGTGCTCAGCAAGGTGCGTGCGGCCAATGACGACGAGCGCCACGGCATCGACATCGTCCGCCGCGCCTTGCAGACGCCGGTTCGGCAGATCGCCGAGAACGCGGGCGTCGACGGCTCCATCGTCGTTGGCAAGCTGACCGACAAGGACGATCCGAACTGGGGCTTCGACGCCCAGCGCGATATGTATGTCGACATGGTCAAGGCCGGCGTGGTCGACCCCACCAAGGTCGTGCGCCTGGCGCTCCAGGCC
>JBOICK010000036.1:0-4298 GCA_050739895.1 Stenotrophobium sp. | reverse complement strand
CAGTTCCACCGACGCGGCGGCGGTGTTCTCGCTGCTGCACAACAAGGCCACCTCGCTCAACGAGCGCGTCACCTCGGTGCTGGAAATCGAGTCCGGCACCAACGATCCGATGGCGATCGTGCTTACCATCGGCCTGCTGACCTATCTGGAATCGCATGGACAGTTCACCGCGCTGCAATTCCTGTGGCTGCTGCTGGAACAAATGGCCATCGGCGGCGCCGTGGGCCTGGGCGGCGGCTGGCTGCTGACACGCGCGATCAACCGGCTGGACCTCAACGAATCGCTGTATCCGGTGTTCGCGCTGTTCGGCGGATTCCTGCTGTTCGGCCTCACCGCGCTGCTCGGCGGCAGCGGTTTTCTTGCGGTCTATCTCGGCGGACTGGTGCTCGGTAATCGCCGCGTGCGCGCGCTGGCCGGCATCCGCCGCTTCCACGACGGCATCGCCTGGATGGCGCAGATCGGCATGTTCCTGATGCTCGGCCTGCTGGTGAGTCCGCATCGCCTGTGGCCAGTGAGCGAACACGGCCTGTTGATCGCCCTGATGCTGACCCTGGTCGCGCGGCCGCTGGCGGTGGCGATGAGCCTGCTGCCGTTCCGCATGGCGTGGCGCGAACAGTTGTTCATCGCCTGGGTCGGCCTGCGCGGCTCGGTGCCGATCGTGCTCGCCACGTTTCCGTGGATCGCCGGCATCCCCAACGCCGGACTGATCTTCAACATCACCTTCTTCATCGTGCTCGCGTCACTGGTGGTGCAGGGCTGGAGCGTGCCATGGGCGGCACGCCTGCTTGGCCTGCTGATGCCGCGCATGCACACGCGCATCCACCGCATGGACATCGACCTGCCGGGCCAGCGCGGCTACGAAATCTTCAGCTACCGCCTGCCGGAATCCAGCGCGCATCTGGGCAAAAAGCCCAAGGAACTGCCGGTGCGCGACCACTCGCGCGTCATCTCGATCTCGCGCGGCGGACGCATGCTGGCCTACCGCGAATGGGGCGTGTTGCAGGCCGGCGACTATATTTCGCTACTGGCCGCCGAGGCCGACCTGGAGAAGCTCGACGCGGTGTTCCAGTCGCGCCGGCCACGCGGCAAGCTGCCCGGCACGCAGCAGTTCTTCGGCGAGTTCGCGGTCGCGCCGGAGGCATCGGCGCGCGATCTTGCCGACAGTTACAACGTGCCGCTGCCAGCCGGCACCGAGCAGCTCAACGTCGCCGAGCTGATACTGCGTTTCCTGCCGCGGCCGGTCGTCGGCGACAAACTGCGGCTGGGTTCGCTGGAACTGGTGGTGCGGCACATGGACGGACGCGCGCTCACGCAGATCGGCATCCGCCTGCCACGCGAGTGAACGGTCCGCTAGCGGCGACTACACTGCGCCGGTCACCTCACCCGCTATCGCACTTATCTTGAAATATATGTTTTATTATATTTATATTATTTAAATATATTAAATATTTTATAACACAATATAGGGCAACTGCCCCGACAGCGGGCACTGTAATTCCGGACTTCCGCACTGAAAATCATGCCTGTACCACTTCATACCGCATTGATGCGCGCTGCCGCGCTAGGCGCCGCACTGCTGCTCGGCGGCTGCGGCAATCTCGGCTACTACGCCCATCTTGCCGGCGGCGAATACCACCTGTTGTCGAAACGCGAGGCCATCGCGGAAATCCTCAAGAATCCAAAAACTGATCCGGTGCTGAAAGCGCGGCTGGCCAAGGTACTCGATGCGCGCGCCTACGCCTCGCAGACGCTGCACCTGCCCGACAACCGCAGCTACACGCTTTATGCCGATGTCGGCCGGCCGTTCGTGGTGTGGAACGTGTTCGCCGCGCCGGAGCTGTCCTTGCAGCCGGTGCAACAGTGTTTCCTGCTGGTCGGCTGCCTCGCCTACCGCGGCTATTTCGATGTCGATGACGCGCGCGCCGAGGCGGCGCGACTCAAGGCAGAAGGCAATGATGTTTTCGTCGCTGGCATTCCCGCTTATTCCACGCTCGGCTGGTTCAACGACCCGGTGATCAACACGATGATGCGCTGGAGCGATGAGCAACTCATCGCCACGGTGTTTCACGAACTCGCGCACCAAGAGTATTACCTAAACGGCGACACCGCCTTCGACGAATCCTTCGCCAACTTCGTCGGCGAGGAGGGCCTGCGCCAGTATCTCGCCGCGCGCGGCGGCGCCAGCGATGCGGAGATGCTGCGTCGCGAGCGCGAACAAATCTTCGTCAAGCTGTTGATGGACACGCGCGAGCGCCTCGACGCGATCTACTCCGACGATATTCCCGACAGCGAAAAACGCGCACGCAAGCAGGCCGAATTCCAGCGCCTGCGCGACGAGTATACGCAACTACGCGAAGGTCCGTGGAAAGATTTTCCCGCTTACGACGGCTGGTTCGCCGGCGCAATGAACAACGCCAAGCTGCTGCCTTTCGGTCTCTACAACCGCTGGGTGCCGGCTTTTGCGGAACTCTATCGCCAGCAGGGCAATGACTGGATTGCGTTTTACAAAGCCGTGAAAAAGCTCGGCGAACTGCCAGATGAGGAACGCGAAAGGCGGCTCACGGAATTGCTGGCAACCGCAAAGCCTTCGCAGGAGCGCCGCTAGAACTTCCGCGTCTCGCCGTGCTTGAGCACCCAGAATTTTTCCTGCGCGATGCCCTCGCGCGCCAGCGCTGCGGCCAGACGCTTGGGCGGATCGTCCATCGCCTCCAGCGTCAGGCGGAAGGTGCCCCAGTGCATCGCCACCGACTGGCGGCTGCCGATGTCCTGGTGAATTTTCACCGACTCGTCGGGATCGACATGCACCGGCCGCATGAAGCCGCGCGGCTCATAAGCGCCGATGGGAATCAGCGCGAGATCGATCGGTGCGAAGCGTTCACCAATATCGGCGAAATCCTTGGAATAGCCGGTGTCGCCGGCAAAGAACAGCCGCCGCCCGGCCAGTTCCAGCACGAAGCCGCACCACAGCGTCGCGTTACGGTCACTGGCGGTACGTCCAGAGAAATGCTGCACCGGCACCGCCGTCACGCGCAGCGCATTCCACTGCATGTCCTGCCACCAGTCCAGTTCCGTGACTTTGTCGATGCCCTCGCGCTCGAACCATGCTTTCAGCCCCAGCGGCACGAAAAACTGCGGCGCGTGATCGCGGGCCAGGCGCTTCACCGTGTCGCGGTCGAGATGGTCGTAGTGATTGTGCGAGACCACCACGACATCGATGCGCGGCAGGTCGGCGAAATCCAGCGCCGCCGGTTGCTGGCGTTTGGGGCCGGCGTAGCGCAGCGGCGACGCGCGTGCGGTCAGGTGCGGGTCGGTGAGGATATTCAAACCCGCCCACTGCACCAGAAAACTCGAATGGCCGATCCAGGTGATGGCATCGACGCTGCGGTTGGCCGCAAGCCAGGCCATGTCCGGCTGGACTTGCGGCAGATCGGCCTTGTGCCGCGCATTGCGGCGCATCTCCCAGAAGAACTTGAGCAGGTCCATGCTGGGGCCATGCGCGGCGCTGGAGTAGCGGTTGCGGTAACGGCCGTTGGCGCGATGCGGGTGTTCGTCCATGTCGTCCACCTTGTCCCGGTTGATTTGTCGGCCTGAGCCGCTATGCTGGCGCGGTTTTTGACCAGAATTGACTGCATGCAACTGTACAACACCCTCAGCGGCCACAAGGAAGAGTTCCAGCCCCAGGACCCGCAGCGCGTCACCATGTATGTCTGCGGGCCGACGGTCTACAGCTACGCCCACATCGGCAATTACCGGCCGACGGTGGCGTTCGACGTGCTGGCGCGTGTGCTGCGGCGGCAGTATCCGGGGGTGAAATACGCGCGCAACATCACCGACATCGACGACAAGATCAACGCCGCGGCGGCGAAGGAAGGCGTCGACATCGGCGTCATCACCAGCCGCTACGCGGCGGCGTTTCACGAAGACTTGCGTGCGCTGGGCGTGGCGCCGGCCGATTTCGAGCCGCGCGTCACCGAGCATATCCCGCAGATCATCGACATGATCCAGCGCCTGATCGCCGCCGGTCACGCCTATGCCGCCGAGGGCCACGTGTTGTTCAACGTGCCGAGCTATCCGGACTACGGTCAACTGTCCAAGCGCGACACGCGCGAGATGCTGGCCGGCGCGCGCGTCGAAGTCGCGCCGTACAAGAAAGACGCCGGCGACTTCGTGTTGTGGAAGCCGTCCTCCGCCGACCTGCCCGGCTGGGATTCACCCTGGGGCCGCGGCCGTCCGGGCTGGCATATCGAATGCTCGGCGATGGCCGAAGCGCTGCTCGGTGAAACCATCGACATCCACGG
>JBOICK010000035.1:0-26953 GCA_050739895.1 Stenotrophobium sp. | reverse complement strand
CTCGTTGACCATGGCCGTCACGAAATAGCGATGGCTCTGCAGGTCGTAGATGATTTCCGGAATGCCGGTGGTGGTCGGGATGAACGGCAGGGACAGGAGGTCCGCTTCCTGCACCTTCCACAACGCGCCACGGTTGTCGTAGCAGTCCACTGCCGCAATCGACCAGCTGTCCTCGTCCACGTAGAACACTCGTTTGGCGAAGTTGTGGCGCATGCCGGGCTTGAGTGTCGCTTCCACTACCCAGACGCGATGCAGTTCATAGCGCTCGTAATCCTGGTTGACGTGGAATGGCGTCAGGATCTGCTTGTACTTGATCAGCGGGCTGTTGATCTTGTACGAGTTGTACGGAATGTAGATTTCCTTCTTGCCGAGCAGCTTCCAGTTGTAACGGTCGAGCGCGCCGTTGAAGACATCGATCTGGTCGTTGTACTGCTCGTTGTCGGTGCCGATAGCAGGGTTGTCGTAGCCGACGTCCGGCGCGCGATTCACACGTCCCATGCCGGGCGAGAAAATCCAGGCCTGGCGGCTCGTGCCGCCACCGCCCGCGGTTTCATGCACCAGTGTGATCTGACCGGCGACGCGCGGCGGCGAGACGACGGTGGACAGATAGTACGCGAACAGCTTGCCGTCGCCGGGGTGTTCGATATCGGCGTACTTGAACTTCACGTCCTCGATGATCTTGGTGATGGTGAAAGTGCCATCAGGCTTGACGATCGCCTGGTTGTTGAAACGACGCACGGCAATGCCGCGATAAGCCAGCTTGTGGTTCCAGATCACCTCGGCACCGTTCTTGGGAATCGGGAACGGGAAGCCCAGCTTGGCGCCTGTGATGGTGTCCGTGCCGGTCAGGGTTGCCCTGGTGGCATTGGCTACCGTGGCCTTGTAGATCGCGTCCGGATAGAAGGCGTCGCGGATGGTCTTGTAGACGATCATCTTGTAGGTCGGGTACATCTCCAGCATGGCGCGCTGGCCCTCGGTCAGATGCGCCTGATACTTGGCCATGTTGGCCTTGGTGATGGTGAATTCGGGGGTGCTGGCGCCTTTGCCCGCCTGCTTTTCCAGCTGATTCTGCAGTGCTTCCGGGTGGTCCTTGCGCAGCTTTTCGAGATCGGCAACCGTGTAGTGCTTCTGTTCTTCCGAGAAATTGGACGGCCCGGTCCAGGCCGGAATCGTTCCGTCGGCGTTGCCAGCCTGTAACGCACCGATACAGGTCAGTTCGTGGCACAGCTTGGCGGCTTCGGCCGGCGTTGCTTCCGCGTAGGCCTGTACCGTGAAAATACCGAGTGCGACGGCCAGCGCCGCACCTGACTTTAATGTGGACATAAAGGCTTCTCCTGTATAGCCGATTGCATGACCGGACAATTTATCCGCCAAGTTGCGATGTAACAGCGCCGACAGTGCAACGCTATTACGATGCCGCCAGATTTTCAAGCAAGCCCGCGAGCCTGGACATGACTGCTTTGCGCTGTGCGGTTGTCCCTGCGGCCAGTCGGCTTCAGGATTTGGTGACGCGGATCAGGCGTGCGGACTTGTGCTGCTCGCGGTACTGCAGTGGCGTCATTCCCGACCAGCGCCTGAATGCGCGGTAAAACGTGCTGGGCTCCGAAAAACCGGTGAGGTAGACGATGTTCTCGATCGGATCCTCGGTACGGGTCAGCAGCCGCCGCGCCAGCGCGTAGCGGAAATCAGACAGCAGTTTCTTGAAGCTGGTACCGGCCTGACTCAAGGCAAAGCGCAGGCGTCGCGCCGGCATGCCGAGTTCCCTGGCGATATCGTCCAGTGTGCAGTTCTCCAGTTCCAGGCGTTGCGCGAAAACGCCACGAATCTGCTCGATCATGTCCATGCGTTGCACTTTCGAGAGTTGCTGCTCTGCGACTTCCTCATGCAGGTTCAGCAGGTCCGGATTGCGATGTGGTGAACGGTAATCGAGAACCCCGGGGTCGAACCAGGTTTCGCTTTCGCTGCCACCGAATTCGACCGGGCAACCAAAGATTTTTTCGTAATCCGCCAGCGGACTGCGGCGGCTGCAGCACAGACGCACGCGCAGCGGCGCGTATTGCTGATCCGTCATTTTCTGGATGAAGCGGGTCACGCTGTAGGCGGTGCAGATTTCGGTATGCCGGAGTTGCGGCGCGTTGAGTCCGGTGCTGCGGATCGCCGCGCGCACGCCTTTGTCGTCATTGATCAGGCGGATGCTGAGCGCGTCGCTGATCAGGCGCAGGAACTTGAGCGAGCGGTGGGCGCCGTCGGCGAACGTCGGGCTGCTGAACATCAGATACTGGATGATTTCGCCCTGAAACACCGGCAACTGCGGACACAGGTGCAGGCCGATGTCGGGATCGCCGGTAACCGCCTCAACCGTTTCCCAGAAAAACGCCTGCAGCCGGTGCGGTGTGCGCAGTTCCCGCGGGGACAGTTTCTCGGCGTCGTAGCCCAGGCGCCCGTAGATCGCGTTGACATCCAGTCCGGTTTTGACCATGGCTTCATGGACCATTTGCAGCAGTTGCCCGGAATCGCGCATAAGTCAGTCGTGGTGCAGGCTTGTCGTGGTGGAGGTGATGTTACCGTGATGAGTGGCTGAACTGACAGTGCCGCTTCATCTTGCAGTCAATGTTGCCCGCGGCAAAGGCTGTTAGCGTCTTATGGCTGTGTATATAGTAGGGACGCGGGCAAAATTAAAGATTCAGGAGGGGGATATGACAAAGCTCTTGTGGATTGTGGCTGCGTGTGGACTGGGTGTCGCCAGCAGCGCCCATGCACTGGATTACCAGTGGGGCGATCTGGGCGTCACTCTGAAGACCCGCGTCTCGGTCGGTGCCACCATGCGCATGCAGCATGCCAGCAACAAGTTGCTGGGCAAAACCGACGTGCCGGGCCAGCAGAGCCTTTGCGCATCGGATGATTGCGTATCCTTTACCGGCGATCCCGCGCCCAACCAGCGCCTGGTGAATGCTCAGGGCACCTATTTCGGCAACAATGGCGACAACGGCGACATGAATTACCCGCAGTACAGCATCGTCGCCGCGACTTCGCTGCTGGATACTGATCTCAAGCTGACCTACAACAACTTCCTGGTACGGGTACGCGGCTTCGGCTATTACGACCCGGCCAACGTCAATTTCGAGGAGCATCACAACAACACCCTGTTCCAGCCGGCGAAGTCGCGGCGTGCGAATAATGTCCAGACCCGGTTTGCCCGCGACATGGAACTGATGGAGGCCTATCTGCAGTATTCATTCGATGTGCTGGACCACCATACGGTCGTGTCGGTCGGTCAACAGAACATCCGCTGGGGCGAGAGCACCCTGGTCGCGGTCAACAGCCTCGCTGAAATCAACCCGCCGAGCCAGACCAACCTTTACATGCCGGGCACGCAGATCAACGAACTGTTCCTGCCGGTGCCGGCCGCCTTGTTTTCGGTGGACGTGGCCACAGGCGTGACCGTGGACTTGCTCTACCAGTTCGGCTGGCGGCCGGTGCAGCCGGCGGCGGCGGGCAGCTTCTTCTCAACCAGCAACATCGCCGGCGGCGGCCATACCGCGGTTATCGGTCTGGGCCAGTTCTCGCAGGACCCGAACAAGCAGTTCAACAATCCGAATAATCCCAACCACTCACCGGGCGTGCTGGGGCTGATCTCGAACACCACTTTTACCGCCGACTTGCTGCCGGAGAATTATGGCTATCCGAAGAATGGCGGGCAGTACGGCGCCAAGCTGAGCTATAGCGCGGATTGGCTCAACGGCGGCACCGAGCTGGGCTTTTATTTCCTCAACTACCACAGCCGGCTGCCTTATCTGAGTACCTATGCCGCAAACCAGTCCTGCGCGCGCAATTCGGCCAATGCGGCACAGGCGACAATCGATTGCAAAGGCTTCAACGGCACACTTAATGTCACCGGGCTTGGATTGGAGCCGGCGCCGATCGATACAATCAAGCCGTTCCTCGACTACCCCGAGAACATCCACATGTTCGGTGTCAGTTTCAACACCAATGTCGGTTCGTGGTCGCTGGCCGGCGAGTTTTCCTATCGGCCGAACCTGCCGCTGCAAGTTGAATTGACCGACGTGGTGTTCGCCGCGTTGCAACCGGCTCTGCCCAAGACAGAGCAGGTGATACCGCTGGTGGCCGCGAATATCACGCTGCCTAGTGCCAGCGAGGCGTTCCCGGATTATCTGATGCCCTATCGCGGCCGCACCAATGAGTCGGTGCAGGCCAATGAACTGATCCGCGGCTGGCAGCGTTTCAAGGTCGGACAGTATGATTTCACCGGCATCAAGATTTTCTCCGACAATCCTTTCGGTGCGCAGCAGGTCATCTGGATCATGGAAGCCGGCGCCACCCAGATCTACAACCTGCCGTCGCTGGATCAGTTGCAGATCGAAGGCGGCTATCTGAACGACACCTCGCATCGTCCGGGTGCCGACGGCACCGGCCAGCCCGGCGGCGTGCCCAATCCCAAAACCTTCAATCCGACCCAGCAGAACACCGGCTTCGCCACGCGCTTCGCCTGGGGCCTGCGTTCGATCATCCAGATGGAATACGACAACGTTGCGTTCGGCTGGAATCTCAAGCCGCAGTTCATCCTGACGCACGACATGACCGGCACCGCGCCTTCACCCAACCAGAATTTCGTCCAGGGCACCTCGCAGGTGATTGCCGGCACCGATATCAACTTCTCCCAGGACCTGACCGGCCATGTTCAGTACTGGTGGTTCTTCGGCGGCGTCCACAACAATAACAGCCTGATCGATCGCGACAATGCTTCGGTCAGTATCAGTTATGCGTTTTAGCTGGTGATGATGCGCGTTCGCAGGGTCAGGTCATGAGTCAGCGCGTCAACAAGCTGGGCCGAATGCTGCAACAGGCTCAGCGCGTACCGTCAGCATTGCGCGCGCCGCTGATCAGCGCCGGCTTCGGTTTTGCCGTGCGCTTCGCCGGCACCGGCGGCGTGCGTTTCGAGCGACTGGATGAAGACTGCGCCGTGGCGACGATGCGCAACCGGCGCAAGGTGCGCAACCACATCGGCACGATCCACGCAGCGGCGATGGCGCTGCTGGCGGAGAGCGCAACCGGTGCGGTGTTCGGCCTCAGCGTGCCGGACACGCATCTGCCGCTGCTCAAGAGCATGCAGGTCAATTATCTGCGCCGTGCGCAGGGCGATCTGCGTGCCGTGGCTGCACTGAGCGCGGTGCAGCAGCGCAAGATCCGCGGCCAGGACAAGGGCGACATCGTGGTGCCGGTGACCGTGACCGACGCCAGCGGCGTCGAACCGATTCAATGCGAAATGACCTGGGCTTGGGTGCCGAAAAAGCGTTGAGGCATGCAACGCCGTGGCGGCTTTCCGCCGGTTTTTCCGGCACCCGCTGTTGCCGGTAACAATCCTGATGGCGTGTTATGTTGTTTGACAATTATGAAAATATTCAATATAAACGAACATAATTGGTGCGTATTTCACAAGGAGCGGGTGTACTCTGGAAGCCGATGGATCGACGCAATTTCCGGCATGGCGCGCGCGCGTTGCTAAACTAGCGCACAACGCGCCCGTAGCTCAGCTGGATAGAGCACGAACCTTCTAAGTTCGGGGTCACTGGTTCGACTCCAGTCGGGCGCACCATATCTTTCTGAGCCGGGAAGCAGAGGTTGTTCAATGTCAAGGCGCTGCACGTGATTGCTCGTTTCCCAGTCCGCCGCTCGCCGCGCGGGCTCGCCATCCTGCCACTCCTGCTGGCGATCTGCTGCAGCCCTGTCCGGGCCGAGGATGCATCACAGTCGCCGACTCAGACGGCGGCGCCCATTCAAGAGGAGGTGTCGCAGCCACCGCCTCAGGCGGCGGCGCCCGCTCAACCGGCACAGCCGGTTCAGGCTACGCACCAATCCTCTCGCGCACACAAAAAACATAAGCGGCGCCATCGCCATCATCGCCATCGCACAGCCGCTGCGTTGCACACGAAGGCACACTCCCAAAAAATGCGCACGGTCTCCACCACCGCAAGGGCTGATCTGGCGCTGAAATCAACTGCCGCGCTGATCGTCGATCAGAACAGCGGCGAAACACTGGCGATGAAGAACCCGGATGCTGTAATGCCGATCGCATCATTAACCAAGCTCATGACTGCCTTGGTGGTAATAGACGCCAAACAGCCGATGGATGAAATGCTGCAAATCAGCAGCGAGGATATCGACAGGATACGGAACAGCCACTCAAGGCTCGCGGTCGGCAGTCGCTTGAGCCGGCGCCAGATGCTGCTGCTGGCGCTGATGTCGTCGGAGAATCGCGCGGCAATGGCCTTGAGCCGCAATTTTCCCGGCGGACGCAAAGCTTTCATTGCACAGATGAATGCGAAGGCGCAAGCCTTGGGCATGACATCCAGCCATTTCGCCGATCCCGCCGGCCTGTCCAACGAGAGCGTATCGACCGCGCGTGACTTGAATCGCTTGCTGAAAGCTGCCTATGCGCAACCACTGATCCGCAGCGATACCACGCATGAAAAAAGCACGGTACGCGTGAATCGCCGCACGCTCACCTACGTCAACAGCAACCGCCTGGTGCGCAGCGGGTCGGATGAGTGGGACATCAACCTGCAGAAAACCGGGTTTACCAACGAAGCCGGGCACTGTCTGGTGATGCAGGTTACCCTGCAAGGTCGCCGGCTTTCGATGATTTTTCTCGATTCCGTCGGAAGCCTGACACGCTTCGCAGATGCGGTGCGTGTGCGCCGGTGGTTTGAACTCAATACTAGAGACCTGTACCCGCATCTGACTGCCACGGCTCTGGCGGCATCCCCTTAGCAGGCTTTGTTTGTCGTTTCTTCAGCGGAAACACGCGGTCAACTTTCCGCCAATCCAGCCTAAGATGGTCGAGTCGGGTATCAGCCTGCAATTTTGTCCGGGGTGACCAGAAAAATGCTTGATGCCCTTCAGCACCTGGCAAGTTTTGCTCAATTTGCGGTACACCGCGAAGATCGCGAGCGGCATGATGCGAGTGTTTTTCGTGAGCTGGCAGCGGTGCCTCTGGCCTTGCCCAGAGGACTGGAAATCACCTGGATGGGCACCGCAGGATTCAAGCTGAACTATGCAGGGCAGGTGATCTACATCGACCCGTATTTTTCGCGGATATCTTTGGCGGCACTGCTCAGGGCCAGGACGGCGCGCCCGGATCCGGTACGGCTCGCGCGCTTTGTGGATCAACCGCGCGAACAAGTGCTGGGTGTCCTCGTTGGACACTGTCATTTTGACCATGCAATCGACGCACCCGAGTTGGCCAGGCGATTCAATGTGCCTGCTTATGGGTCGAAGTCGCTGGCAAGGCTGATGGCTCTGCATGGATTGCCGCAACTGGCAGTCGAGGTTGAAGCGCATCGCCGTTATGAACTGGGACCGTTTACGGTCAGCTTCGTGCCCAGCCTGCACTCGAAGCTTGTACTGGGTTACAAAGTGCCATTTGAGGGAGAGTTTACCTGTGAGCATCTGGATGCCCTCAAGCCGTCTGCCTATAAATGCGGCCAGATCTGGGGCATCCATATCGAGGTCGCCGGTACGACTCTTTATCATCAAGGCAGTGCCAACCTGCTGGACGAAGAAATCCGCTGCAAGGGCGTGGATGTTTTCCTCGCCGGGGTCGCAGGCCGACGCTTCACCAAAAACTACTGGCCGCGGGTTCTGGGCAGGTTGCAGCCCAGGGTCATCATCGCCAGTCACTTCGATGATTTCTTTCGCCCGCTGGATGCGCCGATGGCGTTTTCCACGAATGTGAATCTTGCGGGCCTGCCGGAAGAGATTCACAAGGTCAGTCGAGATTTCAGCGTGGTCGCGCTGGAGCCGATGCAGAGTGTTCGTGCAATCGGGTGAGACGTCCGAAAGACTGTGCCTGGCTGAGGATCATGGAGGCAAGCCGGCACCGACTAGTCGGGCCCTCTTTGGAAATCACTCCGTTGTATGGTTCGCACGTTTTTGCAGGCGCCGGTCCATGGCCCTGAACGCACCCTGGCTCCAGCGGGTGATGGGTCCCGGCAATGCCGCCAGGGCCAGTTCGCCCAGGGTGCCGAAAGGACTGGCGATGCGAGCCGGACGTTTCTCGACGGCGTCGACGATCCAGCTTGCCGCCCGTTCGACAGGCATCATCGGCATGTGCTGATAAATCTTGGTCTTATCGGACATCGGTGTCCGCACCATCGGAAAATAGACCGTGGTCACGGCGATCCCCTTGTGCCCCAGTTCGGCCGACAGCGAGCGCGAGAATGAGTCCAGCGCGGCCTTGCTGGCCAGGTAAGCCGAGAACAACGGAATCGGCAATTGCGCAGACATCGTTGAACTGTTGATCACGTGTCCGTGACCTTGCTCCAGAAAACGTGGCAGCAGCTGCAGCGTCAGCCGCAGGGCGCCAAAATAATTCAGCTGCATGGTTCTTTCGTAATCGTGTGCGCGCTCCAGAGAGTCGCGGATCGATCGGCGGATGGAACGTGCGGCGTTGTTCACCAGCACATCAATGCGCGGATTTTCTTCAAGTATTGCGGCCGCGCCAGCGGCCAGCGATTTTGCGTCCGACAAATCCGCCGGATATACCCGGCAGTGTCCGCCGGCGGATGCGATTTCGCGCTGTACACGCGCCAGCTCGTCGGCGCGCCGTGCAATCAGGCAGACCCGCGCACCGGCTTTTGCGAGTTGCCGCGCGGCGGCTTCGCCGATACCGCTTGAGGCGCCCGTGATGATGATGGTTTTGTTATCGATGCTCATGGAGATATCAGGATTTCAGAATGCGCCGTGGCGGCCGCCGCCCTGGCTGAAGCGCGACGCACCTGCCAGCGTTTCGCCGGACTTGAGTGTGGCCAGGCCTTGTTGGAACTCGTGGGCGATGGCCGCGCTTTCATCCAGACCGCACTGCCGATAAGCGCTGTTGCGATCGCCACGCATGCAGGCCTGCGGGAATGCCGCAATCTGCAGCGCCAGTTTTTCCGCCGCCTGCATCGCCTTGCCCGCAGCGACCACGCGATTGGCCAGCCCGATCTGGAATGCCTCATGCGCATCCACCGCGCGGCCGGTGAGGATCAGGTCCAGCGCCCGGCTCATGCCGATCAGGCGCGGCAGGCGCACCGTGCCGCCGTCGATCAGCGGCACGCCGAAGCGCCGACAGAACACGCCGAATACCGCAGTTTCGTCGGCGATGCGCAAATCGCACCAGCAAGCCAGTTCAAGGCCGCCGGCGACGCAATAGCCGGAGATCGCGGCGATCACCGGCTTGGACAGTTGCATGCGGGTCGGGCCCATCGGGCCGTCGCCTTCGGGATCGATACGGTTGGGACGCGACGGATCGCCACTGGCCAGCGCCTTGAGATCGGCGCCCGCGCAGAAATGCCCGCCGGCGCCGGCCAGGATCGCGACGTGAGATTGCGCGTCGGCCTCGAACTCACTGAATGCCGCCGCCAGCGCCAGGGCGGTCGGACCATCGACGGCATTACGCTGCTCTGGGCGCACGATGGTGATCTTGAATAGCGGTGCCTGTCGTTCAATCAGGACACTGTGTTCAGCGGTTTCGGGCATGACGGCTCCTCGCAGAAGAGTATCGGCCTGCGCATGATACGCATGGGTTTATCCGCCGTGTGCGGCGCTTGCGGGCGGATTTTCGGAGATCGTCGCAAGGCACTGTTGACGTGCGGATGATTTTGCTATGATGCGCGCCCTCGACGGTGGCCGTAGCTCAGTTGGTAGAGTCCCAGATTGTGATTCTGGTTGTCGCGGGTTCGAGCCCCGTCGGTCACCCCATTTTTCGAGTTCAGAATAGCCGGGTTGTTAGCTCAATTGGTAGAGCAGCTGACTCTTAATCAGTAGGTTCTCGGTTCGAGTCCGAGACAGCCCACCATCATAAACAAGGACTTAGTCTAAAAACCTAGGTCTTTTTTTATGTCTCTGGGACACTCTTGGGACACTTCGTAATAACAAGTCCCATGATTTAATCCTGTCGTTTCCCCGACGCTTGCTTCTTGTTTTTGCTCGAACGGTCTAGCGACAAACGTGGCTGTATCCAATAACGCGGTTATCTACTTTGCTAATGACATAATTCAACATACAGTCAAATCCGACGTTTACGAGATTTCCGTAATAGTCCGGCATGGGCATGTAACTAGCGGTGTGGAAGGAGTACATGGTGTTGCCGTTTGGCATAACGTATGTGCTGCTTGGTACGCCTTCTTTAGAAATCAGGGTATTAATATCTTGTCCTATCCACGTCGACTGAACCTGATCCCAATCAAATGGTTTAGATTCTGCGGCTTGTTGCTTATGAGCGCGATTTGCACATCCGTACAAGTTGAATATGCCAGCGATGACTACGCAGATAGCAATTTTTCTCACAGCGGTTTCACTCTAACTGAAACTTCGATTGTGCGTCTTCGCAATCATCGAATTAAAAACGAGAGCTATTGCGGGACAACGTAAATTTTCTGGTTGGAGTATGGATTCCCAGCGCTGTAGGGGTTGTTGATGCTCTTGGACGAATATTGACTTCCGTACTGGCCATAAGGGTTCGACGTTGAATCGGGTGCGTAGTGATTGTTGCTAAGTCTGCCACGATAGTTGCCCTGACTATCATAGAGTTTTGGCGCATTAGTAGCGTAGGGATTATTTGCCGAGTTGTTGCTGTAGGGGCTGCCTGCTTGACTATAAGGATTATTGATTCCATTCGGCGCGTACGGACTGCCAGCGCCGTAGGGATTATTAATGCACTGTGGATCATAAGGGCATGCCGCTGATGCAGATGTACAGACTGCAACAGCTAAAAATCCAACGACTAACTGATTCAATTTCATTTTGTACTCCCAGCGCAATAACAAACAAAGTGATCTAACTCACGTGTCATGAAAGTGCTGTGCGTTTTTTAGGTGTACACGCCATTAATCAAATATGCGCCGCATTGCTAGGCAAGTCCATCTGTGACCCCGGGGCTGTTGACAACAGCGAACTAACGACCTTAAAGAACGGGTTTCCGTGGGACACTGGCGGGACACTAACTCTAAAATAACAGCGATAAACAGAAATACTGCAGAACAATGATTCCAGCACAGGTGATTGATTTTGTTGCTCTAAATTATTCTTGATTATTCCTTATTATTCAATAAGATGGACTCTTAACCAGTAGGTTATCGGTTCGAGTCCGAGACAGCCCGCCACCTTATTTTCTGGTAGTTGCACACCAAGGCCGCGACAGCGGCCTTTTTCGTGTGTGCCTTGCAAAGGGATTTTGCCGATCAGTCATTTCCGCTGTCACGCTACCGGCTGGAATAATGTTATTAATTATTTTAATAAAATAAATAATAATAATAAAATATCACATAATCTTGGGTGTCGAACAATACAGCGGGTGATGTCGATGTGATGCTGAAAATGGCTAAGGCGCCAGAGTTCCGCCCACGGAAAACTCCGGCGCGTGATGACTATCCATTAAACTGTACGCCACTTCCCCGGATATCGATGATGCGCATTTTGCTTTCCAATGACGACGGCTGCCGGGCGGCCGGCCTGCGCTGCCTGCATGAACATCTGCAAACCTGCCACGAGGTGTCTGTCGTTGCGCCGGACCGCAATCGCAGCGGAGCCAGCAATTCGCTGACCCTGCTCAATCCGCTGCGCGCCGAGCGCCATCAGGACGGCGTGATCTGTGTCGATGGCACGCCGACCGATTGCGTGCACCTGGCACTCACCAGTCTGCTGAAGGACGCGCCGGACATGGTGGTTTCGGGCATCAATTCGGGTGCGAATCTGGGCGACGACACGCTCTATTCCGGTACTGTCGCCGCCGCGATGGAGGGGCGTCACCTGGGCTATTCGGCGATTGCGGTGTCGTCCGCCGCGATGGCGCCGAAACATTACGCGACCGCCGCGCGTGTCACCCTGCGGTTGATCGAGCGCCTGCAGGAAGATCCGATGCCCGGCGATACCATCCTCAACGTCAACGTGCCGGATATTCCGTGGGAGGACTTGCAGGGCTACGAAGTGACGCGGCTCGGCAACCGCCATCGCGCCGAGGGCGTGATCCCCGGCAAGGATCCGCGCGGGCGCACGATCTACTGGATTGGCGCGGCCGGCGGTCAGGACAACAGCGGGCCGGGCACCGACTTCCATGCGGTCAACCAAAACCGCGTGTCGATCACGCCGCTGCTGGTCGATCTGACGCGGCATGCGGCCATTGAGCGCCTCAACGTCTGGGTGCGCGATCTATGACCAGTCTGCTACGGCCGCAGGCGCCACGCGGCCAGGATTTCGTCGTCAGTCGCCGCCGGCGCGAACTGGTTGACCGGCTGCGCAGCGAGGGCATCCATGACAAAGCCGTGCTGGCGGCGATGGAGAAAATTCCGCGCCACGAATTCGTCGACGAGTTGCTCAAGAGTCGTGCCTACGAAAACACCGCGCTGCCGATCGGCAACGCCCAGACCATCTCGCAGCCGATCGTGGTGGCGCTGATGACGCAGGCGCTGCTGGCCGGCCAGAAACTCAAGCGCGTGCTGGAGGTGGGCACCGGTAGCGGCTACCAGACCGCGG
This sequence comes from Stenotrophobium sp., assembly GCA_050739895.1. Classification (GTDB taxonomy): domain Bacteria; phylum Pseudomonadota; class Gammaproteobacteria; order Nevskiales; family Nevskiaceae; genus Stenotrophobium. The sequence goes on along the minus strand of JBOICK010000035.1, from coordinate 14,422 downwards.
TGCTGGCGGAATTGGTGGAAAATCTGTTCACGGTCGAGCGCATCAAGCCGCTGACCGAGCAGGCGCGCAAGCGGCTGGCGCTGCTGGGCTATCGCAACGTCCACTTCGGCTATGCCGACGGCATGAACGGCTGGTCGCCGTATGCGCCCTACGACGGCATCATCGTGACCGCCGGCGCGGAGTCGGTGCCGAAGGCGCTGACCGAGCAACTTGCCGTCGGTGGCCGTCTGCTGATTCCGGTCGGGCCGCAGGGCCGGCAGTCGCTGCGCCTGATCGAACGCAGTGCGCATGGGCTGAGCGAAAAAGATTTGGCCGCAGTCAGCTTCGTGCCGTTGCTGGCCGGGCGGGACTAGCCGGGATGGTGCCGCGAGCCTGGACGTGCAGCGTGATGATCGCGGCGGCGCTGGGTCTGGGCGGATGCACCACCAGTGCCTTGCGCTGGAATAACGGCGCTCATCAGTCAACCCGCTCACGGCCGCAAAATCCGCCGTTGCGACATGTTGTCCGCGCAGATGAATATGAAGTGCAGAAGGGCGACACCCTGTACGCCATCGCCTTCCGCAACCAGCTCGACTATCACGAACTCGCGCGCTGGAACGGCATTGACCGGGAGTACACCATTCTTCCCGGCCAGGTGTTGCGCCTGAAACCCCCCACAGGACAACGGGAGCGCCCGCCTGCGCTGGTCGCGCCAGCACCGCCAGCACCACCCGTCAGCCGGCCAGCAATACCACAGTCAAGCATGCCGCAGCGCTCCGCGGAAAAGCCCGTGCCGTCGGTGCCGCCGCCTGTCGTGCGGCAAGCGGCGGGGTCATTCGAGTGGCGCTGGCCACTGAATGGAACCGTCGCTCGAAACTATGCTCCAACAGCCGGCAACAAGGGACTGGATTTCACCGGCACGCCCGGTATGCCGGTGCTGGCCGCCGCACCCGGCAAGGTGGTCTACAGCGGCAATGCGCTCAAGGGTTATGGCGAGCTCATCATCATCAAGCATGACGAGACTTACCTCTCGGCCTACGCCTATAACCGCCGCCGCCTGGTCAAGGAAGGCGATGTCGTCACCGCCGGCCAGCCGATTGCGGAACTGGGACTGGGCCCGCAGAACCAGCCGTTGCTGCACTTTGAAATCCGCAAAAATGGACAGCCGGTCAATCCGCTGGACTATCTGCCGTTGCAGGACCAGCCTCGCGCGGCGCGCTGAGCAGGATCAAGCAGGCTGCCGGCGCGGATTTGTTGCGGCGCGATAACCGCGATGTTCTAATACCGCGCTTGATTTTCCCGCCACCGGACGAATACCCGTGAAAGCCGTCTTTCCGCGCATCCAGCGCCTGCCTCCTTACGTCTTCAACGTCATCGGCGACCTGAAGAAGGCAGCCCGCGCCAAAGGCGAAGACGTGATCGACTTCAGCATGGGCAATCCCGACCAGGCAACGCCCAGGCACATCGTCGATAAATTGATTGAAGTCGCCGGCCGCGATGATCCTGCGGTGTTCCGCTATTCGGTTTCCAAGGGCATTCCACGCCTGCGCCGTGCGATCACGCGCTGGTACAAGACGCGCTTCAATGTCGATCTTGATCCCGAGACCGAGGCGGTCGCGACCATCGGCTCCAAGGAGGGCCTGGCGCACCTGATGCTCGCCACGCTCGACAAGGGCGACGTCGTGATGGTGCCGAATCCGGCCTATCCGATTCACCCGTACGGCGCGGTGATTGCCGGTGCCGACGTGCGCCATGTGCGCCTGACGCCGGGTACGGACTTCTTCGCTGAACTGGAGAAGGCGATCAAGGAATGCTGGCCGCGGCCGAAGTTCCTGATCCTGAATTTTCCCGGCAATCCGACCGCGGAGTGCGTGGAGCTCGATTTCTTCGAGCGCGTGGTGGCGATGGCCAAGGAATACGATTTCTGGGTGATCCACGACATCGCCTATGCCGACATCGTGTTCGATGGCTGGAAAGCGCCGTCGTTCCTGCAGGTGCCGGGCGCCAAGGACGTCGGCGTCGAGTTCTTCACGCTGTCCAAGAGTTACAACATGCCGGGCTGGCGTGCCGGCTTCATGTGCGGCAACCGCGAGCTGTGCACGGCGCTGTCGCGGATGAAGTCGTATCTGGACTACGGCACGTTTACGCCGATCCAGGTGGCATCGATCGCCGCGCTGGAAGGCCCGCAGGATTGCGTGCGCGAGATCGCGCAGATGTACCAGGACCGCCGTGACGTGTTGTGCGAAGGGCTCAACGCCGCCGGCTGGCAGGTGCAGACGCCCAAGGCCAGTATGTTCGTCTGGGCCAAGATTCCGGAACCGTTCGCGCAGATGGGCAGCCTTGAATTCGCCAAGCATCTGATGAACGAAGCCAAGGTTGCGGTCTCGCCGGGCATCGGTTTTGGCGAATACGGCGACGACCATGTGCGCTTCGCACTGATCGAGAACGAGCACCGCTCGCGTCAGGCTGTGCGCGGCATCAAGAAAATGCTCAAGGATGGCCTGGCATGACAGCGCCGGTGAAAATTGGGTTGATTGGCCTGGGTACGGTAGGCCAGGGCGTCATTCGCCTTCTCAGGGGCAACGCCGCCGAGATCCAGCGCCGCCTCGGCCGGCCGCTGCTGGTGACGCATGCGTCGGCACGCGACATGACACGCAAGCGTGATTGCGACCTGAACGGGATCACCGTGGTCAGCGACCCGCTGTCCATCATCCGCGACACTGATGTTGATATCGTGGTCGAGGCGATCGGCGGCACCGGCGTCGCCCGTGATTTTATCCTTGCCGCGATCGCGCACGGCAAGCACGTGGTCACCGCCAACAAGGCGCTGATCGCTGAGGACGGCAACGTGCTGTTCGCCGCGGCTCGCGACAAAGGCGTCGCGCTGATGTTCGAGGCGGCGGTTGCCGGCGGCATTCCGATTATCAAGACCATCCGCGAAGGCATGGCCGGCAATCGCATTGAGAGCGTTGCCGGCATCATCAACGGCACCTGCAATTACATCCTGACGCAGATGACGCTGAAGGGGCAGTCCTTCGCCAATGCGCTGGCCGATGCGCAGAAACTGGGTTACGCCGAAGCTGATCCGACCTTCGACATCGAAGGCGTCGACGCGGGCCACAAGCTCACAATCCTGGCTAGCATCGCGTTCGGCATGCCACTGTCGTTTGCCGCGGTGGCCTGTGAAGGCATCACCAGGGTGACGGCGCAGGATATCGAGATCGCACAGGCCCTGGGTTATCGCATCAAGCTGCTGGGCCTGGCCAAGCGCAGCGACGACGGCGTCGAGATGCGGGTGCAGCCGACGCTGATTCCGCAGGACAAGCTGCTGGCGAAGGTCGATGGCGTGCTGAACTCGGTGCTGCTCAAGGGCAATGCCTCAGGGCAGGTGGGACTTTACGGAGCCGGCGCCGGCGGCGATGCCACCGCTTCTTCGGTAGTCGCGGACCTGCTCGATGTCGCGCGCATGCTCGGCATCCCCACGCAGCAATTCGTGCCTGCGCTGGCATTCCAGCCGGACGCAGTGCAGCCGCTGAAACTGTTGCCTCTGCGCGAGGTCGAGAGTGCGCATTACCTGCGTCTGCGCGTCGCCGATGAACCGGGCGTGCTGTCGCGCATCACCACGATCCTTGCCGGCCACGGCATCAGTGTCGAGGCGATCCTGCAGCGCGAACCCAAGGATGAGGGTGATGCCACGCTGGCGATCATCACATCGGTAATTGCCGAGCATGCGTTCGATGCGGCACTGGCCGAATTGCTGGCGCTGCCGTTCACGCGCGAAGGTGCTTCGCATATGCGCGTGGAGCATTTCAACGACTGAGGCCATGCGCGCGGCCCTGCAGCTATGACGCATCCTGATCAGATCATGCCGGAGTTTTCACCGGTGACGCTCGAAGGTCGGCATGTGCTGCTGGAGCCGATGCTGGCCGAGCATTTTCCGGCGCTGCTCGCGGTTGGCAGGGATGCGTCGCTCTGGCAATGGACGCCGCAGCTGGTGACCAGCAGTGCGGCGATGCAAAGCTATGTCGATGACGCACTGTCGGGTCAGCGCAGCGGCAAGATGCTGCCATTCGTCATCCGGCTGCGCAGCGACGCCCAAGTCGTCGGCAGTACCCGTTTTCTCAATATCGAACTGGCGCATCGCCGCGCCGAGATCGGTGCAACCTGGCTGATGCCGAGCGTGCAGCTCACACCGGTCAACACCGAGTGCAAATACCTGCTGTTGCGCCATGCGTTCGAGGCGCTGGGCCTGAATCGCGTCGAGTTCAAGACCGATTCGCTCAATCATAGATCGCGCGCGGCGATTGCGCGTATCGGCGGCACGCAGGAAGGAATTTTCCGCAATCACATGGTGGTGCAGGGTGGACGCCTGCGTCACACCGTTTACTTCAGCATGGTCCGCGAAGAATGGCCGCAGGTGCGCGGCAATCTCGAACGCATGCTGGCGCGCGATTTTTCATTCAAGAACTGATTCACCAAAAAGAGACGCAAGATGACCCGCTATACCGGACTGGTTGATGCTTACCGCGAACGCCTGCCGTTCGGCCCAGACGTACGCGCCATCGCGCTCGGCGAGGGCCGCACGCCGCTGATCAAGCTGGAGAACCTGCCGAAAAAAGTTGGCTTTGGCGGCGAGATCTACGTCAAGTTCGAGGGCCTTAATCCGACCGGCTCGTTCAAGGATCGCGGCATGACCGCGGCGGTGACGCATGCCGTGCACAACGGCTCGCGCGCAATCATCTGCGCCTCCACCGGCAACACCTCTGCCGCTGCTGCGGCGTATGCGGTGCGCGCCGGAGTGACGGCGTTCGTGCTGATTCCCGACGGCAAGATCGCGCTGGGCAAGCTGGCGCAGGCGGTGGTGCATGGCGCGGTCGTCATCCAGATCAAGGGCAATTTCGACGACGGCATGCGTCTGGTGAAAGAGGTTGCGCAGACCACGCCGGTGGCCATCGTCAACTCGATCAATCCGTATCGCCTGCAAGGCCAGAAGACCGCTGCATTTGAAGTGCTCGAAGCGCTCGGTCGAGCGCCGGACTATCACTGCTTGCCAGTCGGCAATGCCGGCAACATCACAGCGTACTGGATGGGCTACAGCGAATCCGTCGGCCTGCGTACATCCGCCAGCATGGACGGCTACGCGCTCGGCAATGCAAAGCACGGTCGTCCGAAAATGCTCGGCTATCAGGCTTCCGGCAGCGCGCCGTTCCTGCGCGGCGGCCCGGTGAAGGACCCGGAGACGGTCGCGACCGCGATCCGTATCGGCGATCCGCAGTCCTGGGATCACGCCTGGAAAGTGCAGAAGGAATCCGGTGGCTGGTTCGATGAGTGCAGCGACGACGACATCCTCGCCACGCAGAAACTGCTCGCTGCAAACGAAGGCGTGTTCTGCGAGCCGGCCTCGGCGGCCTCGCTCTGCGGCGCGCTGCGCGACATCAGGAACGGCAAGATTGCAGGCGGCAGCACCATCGTCTGCACGCTGACCGGCAATGGTCTGAAGGACCCGGACGTGATCATCAAGGGCGGCCTGCATGGGCTGATCCAGGTGCCCGCCGAGCGTGCCGCGGTGGAGCGGGCGTTGCAGTCGCGGATGAAGTAAGCGGCGGGTTTTACATTCTGTAGCGTTTTTTTGGGGTCACCCGCTGTTCATTGTTTCGTTCTGGATGATGTTATTATTTATTTATTAATTTTAATATTACATTATAAATAATAACACTATGAATCGAGTCCGGGCTGACAGCGGGTGGCGCAAAAACAAGCCGCGAGATACATGTCCGCGCCGCTGATCCGCCGCCGCGCCGCAGGTCGCGTTGACGCGCTGCCGGCGACGCTGCATCCGGTGCTGCGCCGCGTCTACGCCGCGCGCGGCGTGGTCGAGTCCGACCTGCCGCTGGAACTCAAACACCTGCTGCCGCCAGCACTGCTCATGGGCGCGACTGCGGCCTGCGCACTGCTCGAAGACGCACTGCGCCGGCAGCGCAAAATTGTCATTGCAGGTGATTACGACGCCGATGGCGCAACCAGCGTGGCGCTGGCGCTGCGCGCCTTGCGCGCGCTGGGTGCGACCGCGGTGGATTATGTCGTCCCCGACCGTTTCCGCATGGGCTACGGTCTGTCGCCCGCGCTGGCCGAACTCGCCGCAGAGCAGGGCGCGCAACTGCTGGTGACGGTCGACAACGGTATCGCCAGCAACGCCGGTGTCGCGCGCGCGAAACAGCTCGGCATCGACGTGCTGATCACCGATCATCATCTGCCAGGCGTGGAATTGCCGGCAGCGGATGCGATCGTCAATCCCAATCAGCCGGGTTGTGAATTTCCCAGCAAGCATCTTGCCGGTGTCGGCGTGATGTTCTACCTGCTGCTGGCGCTGCGCGCGCGCCTGCGTGAAAGCGGCTGGTTCGCAACAAGAGCTGAACCCAATCTTGCCGATTATCTCGATCTCGTAGCCTTGGGCACGGTCGCCGATGTCGTGCGCCTCGACTACAACAACCGCATCCTGGTGCAACAGGGCGTGACGCGGATTCGCGGCGGACGCGCGTGCCCGGGCGTTCTGGCGTTATTGCACGCAGCCGGGCGCACACCTGCAGAGATGACCGCAACCGATCTGGGCTTCGTCGTTGGCCCGCGCATCAACGCGGCAGGGCGGCTGGAAGATATCCGCATCGGCATCGAATGCCTGCTCAGCGACACTGCCGACGCAGCGCTGGAACTGGCGCGGAACCTGGATCGCCTCAACCGGGAACGTCGCGGGATCGAAACCCAGATGAAGGACGAAGCATTGCAGATCGTCGCCGAGGAGGGCAGCGGCACCGGAGTCTGCCTGTTCGATGCCGGTTGGCATGAAGGCGTGGTCGGGCTGGTGGCGTCGCGTGTGAAGGATCGCCTGCATCGTCCGGCCATCGCATTTGCGCGCGCCGCCGAAGGCGGATTGCTGAAAGGTTCTGCGCGCTCGATTCCGGGACTGCACATCCGCGATGCACTGGCGACGCTGGACGCGCGGCATCCGGGCATGATCGAGCGCTTTGGCGGGCATGCGATGGCGGCAGGCCTGACTTTGCCGGAGCGGCATTACGAAGCCTTTCGCGCCGCGTTCGACGCGATTTGCGCCGAGTGGCTGGAGCCGGCGCAACTTGAGCAGGTGCTGGAGACCGACGGCGAACTCGCGGCGGATGAACTCGATCTGGCTACAGCGCACGCGCTGGAAACCGCCGGTCCCTGGGGCCAGGGATTTGCGGAGCCGCTGTTCGAGGGAACCTTTGTGGTCACGGGCGCGCGCCTGGTTGGCGCGACACAGACCCACGTGAAGTATCAACTGCGCCACCCGGCCGGCGGCGTGCTGAACGCGATGGATTTCGGCGGCGTCGAACGCATGCGCCCGCGCGGTGAAGTGCGGCTAGTTTACCGCCTCGGCGTGAACCGCTGGCAGGGCCGCGAGAGCCTGGACCTGCTGATCAGCGATTTGCGCCCGACCGATTAGGCGGGCGCGGTGAAAATCGCCGGCGTGCGCTTGGCGACGACGAAACCCTGGTAATAGTCCGCGCCGAGCCTGCGCCAGGCATCGAACTGAGCATTTTCTTCCAGGTGACTGATGACAATCTCCTTGCGCAGTGACCGCGCGAGGTTGATCGCCGACTCCGCCAGAATGTGCTGTGCCGCGTCGTCGTTGACGTGGCTGAACTCGCTGCTGTCGATCTTGACGAAATCCAGCGGCAGGCGGCGCAGCAGTTCGAAATCGGAGGCCCGGCGCGGGTTGAAATGGTTGACCATCAGCTTGCAGCCGACGCCACGCATGACATCGCAGAAAGTCTGCGCGAACTGCTGATGCCTGAACACGGTTTCCTCGTCGAGTTGGAAGCAAAAGCAGGATGGGGAAACTGCTGGCGCCTGCGCGAAGCTCTGCACGATGTGTTCGAGCAGCGCGGGTTCGGTCAGTGATTCGGCAGAAATATTGATCACGATGAAGGCGATCCGTTGTGCGACTTCGGGATTGCGTTCGAGGTGGGCGATGGTCTGGTTGAAGACCCAGCGATCCACCTCGTGAGTCAGATGGTGGCGCTCTGCCGCCGGCAGAAACGCACCGGCGGTCGACCAGAAGCCTTCCTCGTCCTCCAGTGCCAGCATCACTTCAAAAGCAGCGCCGTCCGACGCATGCGCGCGTTCTGGCAGGATAAACTGGGTGGTGAGATGAAACAGGTTCTGGTTGAGGCCGGCGCGGATGCGCTGGATCCAGAGCTGATCGTTGGGTTGCTGCTCTGGCAGCATCGCCGGCGTCCACTGAACGACGCCATTATGGCCGGCCTGTTTCGCCAGTGCGCAGGCGTCGTCGGCACGGCACAGTACATCCGCCGCGCTGGCGGTCTTGCCGTCGAACGGCATGATGCCGATGCTGACGGTCACATCGAAGCTGCGATCCTCCCACTTGATCCGCGTACTGGCGACGATCTTGCGCAGGGCTTCGGCGAAAGTCGAGGCTTTTCTGGCGTCGGTATTTTCCAGCAGCACGCCGAACTCGCCGCCACCGTTTCGATAAACCTGGCCGAGAGTGGCGCTGCGTGAAACCAGCAGTTCGCCGACCTTGACGATGATCTGGTCGCCGGCCAGCGGGCCGGCGACCTGGTTGACCCGCCGCAGGTTGTCGATATTCACCGCCAGCAGCGTATGCACCGCCGGCTTGAGGCGCGCAGCTGCGATCAATGCACCGATGTTGCGGTAGCAGGCGGATCGGATCGGCAGGCCGGTAATGCGGTCGGATACCAGTGGCATATCGGCCGCGGCGGTTGTTGTGCCGCCCGCTGCCGCAGTTGTCAACGCGCGGAACACGATGACAGCACCGGCGCCGCGATTGTTCTGCGCGCGCAACGGTGTCGCCGCGAGCCGGATCTCGCGGCTGACGCCGCCGATGCCGGCAAGCTGCACGCCGCCGGCGAGTTCCATGCGCTTGCCTTCGTGAATCGCCTGTTCCGCAAGATCGGGCAGCGCCGCGCCTTCCGCCGTGCGGGCCTTGAACACATCGCTGAAATTGCGGCCGCGGCTGTTGCGCAGGGGAGTGCCGATGAGTTGTTCGGCGGCGTTGTTCATGTCTTCGATACGGCCGTGCTCGTCGATGACGATGACGCCGTCGAATACCGATTGCAGCAGCAGCGTACTGCGTTCCTGTGCACGCGACAGCGCTTCCTGCGCGCTGCGTCGGCTGTCCGATTCGGTCGCCGCCTGGGCGTTGCTGGAGATCGCGCGGCCCATCAGGTCGCGCAGTTGTTTCTGGCGTTCATTGAACCAGTAGGCGAGGCGCCCGATCTCGCCTTTAGAGCGCGCATCGAGATTGATCGCGAGCGATTCTTCCAGCGTGCCTGCCCTCGACAACAGCGCGTGCATGCGTCTGAGTGGCGCGATCACCATCAGTTGCAGGGCGACGAACAGCAGCAGCAGCGTCAGTGCGGCAGCGGCGGCGATCGCCAGCAGCATTGGCGACAACAGGCCGCCGGAACTGTCAGCGCCACCATTGGCGGCGGTGATGCGCAGCAACTGCCAGCCGCTATGCGGCAGGATCAAGCTCGCGGCATAGCTCGTACCGCCAAGCACGGGGTCGTCCTCAATCCGTTGCGTTGCTGTGGCCTGCGTCGCAGTGCGGTCGTCACGCGCCATCCAGATCTGGGTCAGCGCGGTTGCCGCTTCCAGCTGCGACATGTCGCGCGTGCCCTGCTGCAGGGCGCTGATGCTGGCGGCACTGTAGGAGGCGGAATGGCGCGCGCTGGCGAGCAGATCCATTTCCTGCTGGTGCAGCGTCAGCGCCAGCGCGTTGTAGGCCGGGTTTGACTGGGCCAGCGCGGCGAGATTGCGCGGATCGCCGGCGCCGATGCGCTGGCGACCGCTCGCCGACATTGCAAGCAGCTGGTCGCCGGGATCAAGCAGCAGGCTGTAGCCATCATCGTTTTCAGTTATCTGCGAAATCCTTGCGGCAAGTCGCGCGACACTCAGGCCGATGGTGACGACGCCGATGAAGCCTTGCGCGGACTTGATCGGCATTGCACAGGTAACCACGTTGAGCCGCGCCAGCGGTTCCAGGAAGACCGGCGTCCAGTAGCAGTGATCCAGCTGTTCATAGCGCGCCGGTGTGTACCATTTTTCGCGGGTGTAAGGCACCGTGGCAGGATCGTTATAGTCGGCGCGCGGTTGCAGGGTGCCGGTGGAGTCGCGCACCCACAGCAGGCTCGCGCGCTGGCGTGCCGGGTCCAGCGTGTTGGGTTCCGGCCAGATGCCGACGTTGGCAACCAGGTCAGCGCTGCTGCCGAGGTGATCGACGATCTGCGGTACCACTTGCTGAAGATCGGTGAGACCGTTAGGTAGATCGGTTGCCAGCCGTGTCAGCGTGCTGGCGGTAATCTGTATGCGCTGGGCGATGCCATCAATCTGTGCCGCCTGACGCTGTCCGCTTTCGGTGGCGTAGTGTTGGGCATCCTGCGCGTTGCTGCCGCCCGACAGGAACTGGCTGGCCGCCCAGGTGCAAAGCGCGCCAATCACCAGCAGCTCGATCAGCAGCAGCCCCAGCCTGAACTGCAGGCTGGTGTGCCACGGCAGCGGCTTTCCTGCGACAGGCTGGGTTTCCTTCATTGGTGTGGCGCCTTCAGGCATGGCCTCTGAGTTCGAGCTGCGCAGGCTTTTGTGAATGATTACACAAGTTTGCCGTCCTCAGAAATCGTCGTGGTCGGGCTGGCGTGTGTGGGGCCCGAAAGTCCCGGTGAATCCGGTCTGTCGCAGCACCCGCTGTATTCATCTTGAACCACAGGAATGTTAATTATTATTAAATAATATAAATAATATTATGCAATTATAAACAAAATATTTATAGGAAGTGCGACAGCGGGCGCTGCAAACGAAGCTCAGGCAAACAGCCGGTTGACCTTGTGCAGCGCACGCACCAGTTGATCGATGTCCTCGGTGTCGTTGTACAGCGCCAGCGAGGCGCGCGCAGTGGCGGGGATGCCATAGCGCTCCATCAGCGGCATGGTGCAGTGATGGCCGGTGCGGATGGCGACGCCTTCCTGGTCGAGGATCGCGCCGATATCGTGCGGATGTGCGCCGTCCATGACAAACGACAGGATGCCGCCCTTGTGTCGCGCCGTGCCGATCAGGCGCAGGCCGGGAACCGCTTGCACGCGCGGCGTGGCGTAATCCAGCAGCGCCTGTTCGTGCGCATGGATCGTGGGCAGGCCGATGCCGGCGATATAGTCGAGCGCGGTGGCAAAACCAATTGCGCCGGAAATGTCTGGCGTGCCGGCCTCGAACTTGTAGGGCACGTTGTTCCAGGTGCTGCCGTCGAAGCTCACCGTGCGGATCATGTCGCCGCCGCCCTGCCAGGGCGGCATGGCTTCGAGGTGTTCGCGCTTTGTGTACAGCGCGCCGAAGCCGGTGGGACCGTAGGCCTTGTGCGCCGAGCACACATAGAAATCCACGTCCAACGCTTTCACGTCGACCGGCAGATGCGCGATCGCTTGCGCGCCATCCACCAGCACCGGAATGCCGCGCGCGTGAGCCTCGCGGATCATCTCGGCAATCGGGTTGATCGTGCCCAGCGTGTTGGAGCAGTGCGTGACCGCGACCAGTTTTGTGCGAGGGCACAAAAGCTTGAGCCATTCCTCATAGATCAACTCGCCGGTGTCGTTCAGCGGCGCGGCAACGGTTTTCGCACCCGCCAATTGCCAGGGCACGATATTGGAATGATGCTCCATGCCGGTCAGCAGGACTTCGTCGCCGGCTTGCAGGCGCGGCTGCAGGTAGCAGCGCGCCACCAGGTTGATGCCTTCGGTGGTGCCGCGCGTGAACACGATCTCCTCACGGCCGGCATTGAACCAGCGCGCGATGGTGTCGCGCGCGGCTTCGTAGGCGGTGGTCGCGCGCTCGGCCAGATCATGCACCGCGCGGTGCACATTGGAATTTTTGTGGCGGTAGTAATCGTCCAGCGCGCGCAGCACGACTTCCGGTTTCTGCGTGGTGGCGGCGTTGTCCAGATAGGCGAGACGCTGGCCGCGCACCTGTTCGGCGAGGATCGGAAAATCGCTGCGCACGCACGCTACATCCATTGGAGCCGGGTTCAATAGTGCGTTCATGCCAAGGGTTCCAACGCGGAGCCTTGCGGCAGACGCTGCAGCAGTTGCTGACTGATACGGTGGCGCAAGACATCAAGGCTGACGTGATCGAGAATTTCAGTGACGAAAGCCTGGGTCAGCAAGGCACGCGCCATCTCGCGGTCGAGGCCACGGGCGCGCAGGTAATAGATGGCATCCTCGTCGAGCTGGCCGAAGGTCGCGCCGTGCGCGCATTTCACGTCGTCGTTGTAAATCTCCAGTTCCGGCTTGGCATAAACCTCGGCGGTCTTCGATAACAGCAAATTTGCGACGCGTGTTTCTGAATCGGTCTTGATCGCGTGTTCGTGCACGATGACCTTGGCATTGAGCACCGCGCGTGCCGAGCCTCCGGTCACGCCGCGGAATGACGCGCGACTGGTGCAGTGCGGCGCTCTATGTTCGATGCGCGCGTGCGTGTCCACGTGCGCGTGCTCTGCAGGCACGTAGAGCCCAAACAGGTTTGCTTCGGCGCCGGGCTCGGCCAGTTGCACATTGAAATCCTGACGCGCGAGGCCCGCGCCCAGGTCGGCGTTGACGAAATGCAGGTGGCTGTCGCGCGCCATGCGCACGTCGGTCTGACTAAGGTGCGTGCTGCCTTCGGCCTCATTCTGCAGGCGATACAGCGTGAGCTTCGCGCCGGGGCCGAGTTCGATGTCGGTGACCTGGGTGGTGAGATAAGCGCCGTTGCCGCTGTGATGCAGGATCACCGTGGCTTCGGCATTTGCTTCCAGGTGGATGCGATGCCGTAGGTGCGCCATCACGGGCTGCGCGCTGTCCATGACCGTGAGTACGTGGATTGGTTGCGCAGTGCGCTGGTTTGCAGCTAGGTGGAACTGTAATCCCTCGCGTGCAAAGGCGGCATTGAGCGCGACGACGCTGCTGCCTTCGCCGTTGAAACTGCTCAGCGCACCGCTGCCGCCATTGATGTAGGCATGAAGCTCGCAGCCTTCCAGCGCATAGGCAGACAGATCAGGCGCGTTTATCGGAGATGGTGTGGTGAAGCTCTTGGCGGCCAGCGCACTGAGGTCGGTGTAGCGCCAGTCTTCGAGTTTGCGGTGCGGCCAGCCCTGCGTGTCAAAGCGCGCGAGATTTTGCGCGCGTGCGGCACGAGCGACGGCGGGTAGTCCTGCGGCCCAGTGCTCGAAAACTTCGCTGAATTGCGCAGTGCTCACGCCGCCTCCAGCCAGCCGTAACCTTTGGCTTCCAGTTCCTGCGCCAGCTCCGGTCCGCCGCTCTTGACGATGCGGCCACCAGCGAGCACGTGCACGTAGTCGGGTTTCACATAGTCGAGCAGGCGCTGGTAGTGCGTGACCAGCAGCGTCGCGCGTTCGGGCGAGCGCATGGCGTTGATGCCTTCGGCGACGATCTTGAGTGCGTCGATGTCGAGCCCGGAATCGGTTTCGTCGAGAATCATCAGGCGCGGCTCCAGGACCAGCATCTGCAGGATCTCGTTGCGCTTCTTTTCGCCGCCTGAGAAACCTTCGTTGACGCCGCGCTGCATCATCTTCACGTCCATGCTCATTTTCTTGACGCGATCCTTGACCCAGGTCAGGAAATCCATCGCGTCGACTTCTGGCAGGCCCTGATATTTGCGCTTGGCGTTGAGCGCCGCCTTGAGGAACACCATGTTGCTGACGCCGGGAATTTCCACCGGGTACTGGAAGCCAAGGAAAATTCCAGCGCAGGCACGAGTCTCGGCAGGCAGCGCGAGCAGGTCCTTGCCTTCGAAAGTCACCGTGCCTTCAGTGATGCTGTAATCCTCGCGACCTGCGAGCACATTGGACAGCGTCGATTTTCCGGAACCATTTGGCCCCATGATGGCGTGGATTTCGCCGGCTTTGATGCTCAGGCTGATGCCCTTGAGGATATCTTTCTGGGCGACGCGGGCATGCAGACTCTTGATTTCTAGCATTACTTCACTTCTTTTCGGGATATTTGTCGGTGAAGAGCTGGCCGCCGATGCTCCAGTTCTCCTTTTTCACTTCATCGATGACGATGACGACGCCTTCGGCGGAGCACTTGCAGATGCGCGCCAGCTCGCGCGTGAAGACCTCGGACAGTTCGCGTTTCTGATCGACGCTGCGGCCTTCCAGCATTTCGACACGGATGATCGGCATGACGGCTACGCCCCCGGCCCGCGCGAGACGCGCGGGCGTTCGCGCCTGAAAACGCCACCTTGTGTGGCGTTTTCTTCGCTTTGCGAACCGGCGCTCACCCCACCGCTCCTTCGAGCGTCACGGATAATAGCTTTTGCGCCTCGACGGCAAATTCCATCGGTAGCTCCTTGAACACTTGCTTGCAGAAACCGTTGACGATCATCG
>JBOICK010000034.1:0-13042 GCA_050739895.1 Stenotrophobium sp. | reverse complement strand
GCGCGTGGCGTCGAGCAGGCGCGAGCCGAGCAGCGCCATCGCCTTGGCGCGATTCTTGTGCTGGCTGCGTTCCTCCTGGCACTCGACCACCACGCCAGTCGGCAGATGCGTGATGCGGATCGCCGACTCGGTCTTGTTGACGTGCTGTCCGCCAGCGCCGGATGAGCGATAGGTGTCGACCTTGAGGTCAGCCGGATTAATTTCGATTTGCGCTTCTTCAACTTCCGGTAGCACCGCAACCGTCGCCGCGGAAGTATGGATGCGGCCCTGCGCTTCGGTTTTTGGCACGCGCTGCACGCGGTGTGCGCCGGACTCGAACTTGAGCTGTGAGTAGGCGCCGTAGCCGACGATGCGCGAGATGATTTCCTTGTAGCCGCCGTGCTCGCCGTCGCTCTGCGACAGCACCTCCAGTTGCCAGCCCAGCGACTGCGCGTACTGCGCGTACATGTGGTGCAGGTTGCCAGCGAAGATCGCCGCCTCGTCGCCGCCGGTGCCGGCACGGATTTCGAGAAAGACGTTGTTGCCGTCCAGCGGATCCTTCGGCACGAGATAGGCGTGCAACTGCTGCTCCAACTTCTCCAGCCGCACTCTCGCGTCGGGCAGTTCGGCATCCGCCATCTCGCGCAGTTCGCGATCGGGATCGGCCTGCATCTGCTGCAGATTCTCGATCTCCCGACGGGTCGCCTCATAGGTGGTGAAAGCCTCTACCAGCGGACCGAGCTGCGCGTATTCCTGCGACATGCGCCGGAACTTGTCGCTGTCGCCGATGACCTCCTGAGACGACAGCTCTGCCGCAATGTCTTCGCGGCGTTCGACCATCTGCTGGAGTTTGCTGTAGAGACTGGACTTCATGCTTCACTCTGGATGAGGGATTCCGGGCAAAGCACGTGATTTCGGAAAACAATAACAACCACTCCGCGCAACGCCAGATTTAACGGGTTGAGGCTAATCTTCCGGCAAGTTGAACAGGCGGCGTGAGGCGTTGAGCAGCAACGCCTGCTCGACCGCGCTGGCATGACGCAGGGCGTGGCTGGGCGCGTGCATCAGCTTGTTGCTGAGAGTGTCGGCGATGAAGCCCATCACCTCTTCCGGCGATTCACCGGCGGCCAGCCTGCGCCGGGCTTTTTCCAGCACTTCATCGCGGTAGCCGCGCGCCTGCGCGCGAATCTGCTGGATGGTGACGGCGGCGTCACGGCCCTCCAGCCAATGGGTGAATTCTTCGGCATATTCGCGCACCAGCACTTCAGCCTGCTGCGCCGAGGTCTCGCGCAGCTTCATGTTCTCATCGATCACTGTGCGCAGGTCATCGACGGTGTAGAGATAAACGTCTTCCATGCCGGCGATGCGCGGATCGATGTCGCGCGGCACCGCGAGGTCCATCATGAACACCGGCTTGCGGCGGCGGCGCTTGCCGGCGGCGCGCAGCATCGCCGCCTCTTCCACCACGTAGCCACGCGCAGCAGTGCTGGAGATGATCAGATCGGCGTCGCCCAGATAACCCGGCAGATCGTTCAGGCTGATGGCGTAGCCGCGCACTTCGCGCGCGAGTTTCTCGGCGCGTTCGAGGCTGCGGTTGGCGACGACGATGCGACCAACGCCGTACTGGTTGAGATAGCGGGCGATCAACTGGATCATCTCGCCGGCACCGATCAGCACCGCGGTTTCGCTCTGCAGGTCGCTGAAAATGCGCCGCGCCATCTGCACCGCGGCGTAGGCCATCGACACCGGATGCGCACCCACTTGCGTGCGATTGCGCACCAGCTTGGCGACCGCGAAAGCATGCTGGAACAGTCGCGACAGCACCGGGCCGAGCGTGTGCACCTGACTGGCGACGGCGTAGGACTGCTTCATCTGGCCGAGAATCTGCGGCTCGCCGACCACCATCGAATCCAGCCCAGAGGCGACACGCAAACTGTGCGCAACGCTGCCGGTGTCGCGGTGGATGTAGAGGAATTTTTCGATATAGCCTTCCGGCGCCTGGCGCTCACGCCGCCACCACTCCAGCAGACGCGGCTCCTCGTCCGGCGCGGCCACGGTGATGATCTCGGTACGATTGCAGGTCGACAGGATCGCCGCCTCGTCCACGCCCGGCAACGCGCGCAGGCGCTCCAATGCCGCTGCAAGGTCGCTGTCGGTGAACGCCAGCCGCTCGCGCGCATCCAGCGGCGCGTTGTGGTGGGACAGTCCGAGCGTGATCAGGGCCATACAGAAGCTGATTTTCCGGCATCCGCTGCATTGCGCACAAGCCGAATGCCGTCGGGCGCTGTCAAAGGTTCGTCCGCTGTATCTCTTTCAGCGCAAATTATTGTTTTATTATATTTGTTAATATTATATTTATTATGCATTATATAACATTAATACTTCCTTTACCCCATCCAGCGGGCGCGTATGCAACACCGCAAGTAGCGCTTTGCAAAATAAAGTGCCGCCACATCCACGGTGTGATAGAAAGACCGCGACATGACCTCCTGCCAAACCCGTAATCCTGTGAATCTTCCCAGCCTATTCCGCATCGCCCGCCCCGTCTGCGCCACCGCCAGCGCTGGCCTGCTGCTCACGCTGCTGAGCGCCTGCGCGGTCAATCCGCCCGCGCCCTCCAGCGTCGCGCCGGCCACTCCTGCGCTTGTGGAGCCCAACGCGACCCTGACTCCGATCGAGGCGAAGAAACAGGCCGCAATCGAAGCCCGTGAACAGGCGCAGTATCAGATCATGCTCGGCGAAATGGCCGCCGGCCGTCACGACCCCGAAACTGCGGCGCACGAATTTCTCGGGGCGCTGAGCTATTACAAGGACGCCGAACTGGCCAGCCGCACGACTTCATTGGCGCTGACCGCGAATGATGCCGATCTGGCCGAAGCTGCCGCCGATCGCTGGCTGGAGATCGATCCGTCGGCGATTGACGCGCGCGAAATCCTGGCGCGGCTGGCGCTGCGACGCGGTTCGGTCGCCGACACGCTGACCCAATGCCAGGCCATCGCCAGCGCCAACGCCGATGGCCCCGGCAAGGGCGTGCTGTACGTCGCGCATCTGCTCGGCCAGGCCAACAACGCCGAAGCCGTCACCGCGCTGGCGGTGATGGACAAGCTGGTCGCGCAATATCCGCAACTGGCGGATGCGCAGCAGGCGATGGGCCTGCTTGCGCTGCACTTCGGCAAACCGCAACTTGCGGAAGCCGCGGCGCGCGACGCGATGCGCCTGGAGCCGAAGAATCAGGATTATGCCTTTCTGCTGGTCGGTGCGCTGGTCAAACAGAATCGCTTCGACGACGCCGACCAGCAGATGGCCAGACTGCTTGGGCACAGCACCCAAGCGGCCGATCTGCACATGGGCTATGCCCGGCTGCTGCTGGAATCCGGTCAGAGCGAGCGGGCGCGTGCGCAACTGCAACTGCTGCTCAAAAAGAAACCGGACGACCCCGACGCGCACTACGCGCTGGGCGTGATGGCGCTCAACGACAAGCAGTTCGATGAGGCCGAGCGGCAATTCAAGCCGCTGCTCAAGGGCCGCCGCGGCCTCGACGCCGCCTACCAGATGGGCCTGGTCGAAGAAGCACGCAAGAATTTCCCCGCGGCGCTGAGCTACTACGAGACCGTGACCCGCGGCAATTCCGCAATCGACGCGGCGGTGCACCGCGCCTATATCCTGGCGCAGATAGGCCGGGTCGACGAAGCGCAGGGCATCATGCAGGACCTGCGCGCGCAAGTGCCGCCGCTGGCGCAGCGTTTCTACCTCACCGAAGGCGACCTCCTGACCAACGCCAACCAGGGTGCACGCGCACTGGCGGTATACAACGAAGCCCTCGACCAGTATCCGGACGACGCTGATCTTCTCTATGGCCGTTCGCTGGTCTACGAACGCAGTGGCCAGGTCGAGCTTGCCGAAAAAGACCTGCGCACGATCATCGCCGCCAACGCCGATGACGCGCGCGCGCTCAACGCCCTCGGCTACATGCTTACCGAGCACAGCAAGCGCTACGACGAGGCCCGCAAGCTGATTGCACGCGCACTGGTGCTGGACCCGGACGACGGCGCGATCATGGACAGCATGGGCTGGGTGCAATATCAACTCGGCGAAGACGCCGCGGCGCTCAAGCAGTTGCAGCAGGCGTATGACAAGTTTCCCGACCCGGAAGTCGCCGCGCACCTGGGTGAAGTGATGTGGCAGTTGGGCGACAAGCAAGACGCGCGCGCAGTATGGGACAAGGCGCTGAAGCAGGCTCCCGACCAGCCGGCACTGCTTGAAACGATCAAGCGCCTCGACAAAAAATGATCCCGCGTTTCTGTCTGGCCGCCTTTGGCCTGGCGCTGCTTGCCGGCTGCGCAAGCCTGCGCCCGACCGCAACAGAAAACCCGGGCATCAAT
Source organism: Stenotrophobium sp. (assembly GCA_050739895.1). GTDB lineage: Bacteria > Pseudomonadota > Gammaproteobacteria > Nevskiales > Nevskiaceae > Stenotrophobium. The sequence goes on along the minus strand of JBOICK010000034.1, from coordinate 8,681 downwards.
GCCGGCCGCGGCGCGCAACAGCGGGCGCAACTGCAGCAGATCAAGGACTTCACCGTACAAGGCCGCATCGCCGGCGGAGTGCTCGGCGTCAAGGGCGACGTCAACTGGCAGCAAAGCGCCGACGGCAGTTTCAGTCTGCGCATTTCCGGCCCGTTCGGCATGGGCGCGTCCAGTATCAGCGGCACGCCGCAGCAGGTCACGGTGCGCGACGGCGACGGCAAATCGCAGGTCGCCGATCCGCAACAATGGCTGCAGCAGAATCTCGGCTGGACGCTGCCGATCGCGCGCCTGCGCTGGTGGGTGCTGGGACTGCCGGCGCCGGATGCCGCCGTGCAGCAGATCGGCTATAACGCCGACGGCACGCTGGCGTCGCTGCAACAGGACGGCTGGCAACTCGACTACACCGAATACCGCGCTGCCGACGGCTACGACCTGCCGCGCAAACTGCAAATCAGCAGTGCCAACGCAAACTTTCGCGTGGTCATTGACGACTGGAGCGGCCTGCCGCCGCCGTGACCGCGACCGCGACCGTATCCACGCAAGCTACATAAGATGAACTCACCTATTCCCACAAGTTCCTATGCCAACTCTTTTGCCTGGCCGGCACCAGCCAAGCTCAACCTGTTCCTGCATGTCACCGGGCGCCGCGCCAATGGTTATCACAACCTGCAAACCGTGTTCCAGTTCGTCGATTTCTGCGACAGCCTCTACTTCACGCCGCGCGGCGACGGCCTGATCCGGCGCGACCATGGCAACGCCGACATTTCCGAATCTCAGGATTTGTCGATCCGCGCGGCAACCCTGCTCAAGAATGCCAGCGGCTGTGACCTGGGTGCCGACATCCGCATCGAAAAACGCATTCCGCTCGGCGCCGGACTCGGCGGCGGCTCGTCCAATGCCGCAACCACGCTGGTGGCGCTTAACCATTTGTGGAATCTCGGTTTTGCACCCGACCAGCTGGCCAGTATCGGCCTGCATCTGGGTGCCGACGTGCCGGTGTTCGTGCGTGGTCACGCCGCCTGGGCCGAGGGCGTTGGCGAACAGTTGCGGCCGCTGGGTCAGTTGCCCGAAGACTGGATGCTGGTGGTCACTCCAGACGTGCAGGTCAGCACCGCCGAGATTTTCAACGCGGCCGAACTGCGCCGCGACACGCTGCCCATCACGCTGCAGGATTTTCTTGCCGGTAACGCGCACAACGACTGCGAGGCGGCGACCTGTGCACGCTACCCGCAGGTACGCGAGGCCCTGCAAGCGCTGCGCAAGTTCGGTCCCGCAGCCATGTCCGGCACCGGCGCCTCGGTGTTCATGCGCTTTGCCGGGCGTGCTGATGCGGAGCAGGCACGCCAAAGCCTGCCGCCGCAGTGGCAAACATTTATCGCACGCGGGCTGAATCGCTCGCCGCTGGCGGGTATAATCCGCGCCGCATGAGCGTTGCGTCTCGCGAGCGAGCGCATCAGCACACGAATTTGGGGCGTCGCCAAGTGGTAAGGCAGCGGGTTTTGATCCCGCCATTCGGTGGTTCGAGTCCATCCGCCCCAGCCATTTTGCAGTTGACAGTTCAAGAATCCCCGGCCCGTCCGGGCCGCCGTTACAGTCACGACTTACCAGCGGGACCGCGCAGCCATGGCCGACTCCAAGTTGATGCTCTTTTCCGGCAACGCCAATCCCAAACTGGCGCAGGACATCGCCAGCTACCTGCGGATCGGCCTGGGCCAGGCGCTGGTCGGCCGCTTCTCGGACGGCGAAGTCCAGGTCGAGATCATGGAAAACGCGCGCGGCCGCGATGTGTTCGTGATCCAGCCGACCTGCGCGCCGACCAACGACAACCTGATGGAACTGCTGATGATGCTCGATGCGCTGCGTCGCGCGTCGGCGGCACGCATCACCGCAGTGATCCCTTATTTCGGCTACGCCCGTCAGGACCGGCGACCACGCTCGGCGCGCGTGCCGATCTCGGCCAAGGTGGTGGCGGAGATGGTCTCGATGGCCGGCGCCGACCGCGTGCTCACAGTCGATCTGCACTCGGACCAGATTCAGGGTTTCTTCGACTGCCCGGTGGACAATGTCTACAGTTCGCCGGTGCTGCTCGGCAACATCTGGCGCCAGAACTACAAAAACCTGATCGTGGTGTCGCCGGATGTCGGCGGCGTTGTGCGTGCGCGCGCGATCGCCAAACGGCTGGATGACGCCGACCTCGCGATCATCGACAAACGCCGCCCGAAGGCCAATGAGTCAAAGGTGATGAACATCATCGGCGATGTCTCCGGCAAGGTCTGCGTGATGGTCGACGACATGGTCGATACCGCCGGCACCCTGTGCAAGGCCGCAGGCGCGCTCAAGGAAGCCGGCGCGGTGCGCGTGGTCGCCTACATCACCCACGCGGTGCTGTCGGGCCCGGCAGTGACCAACATCACCGAGTCGCAACTCGACGAAATGGTGGTGACTGACACCATCCCGCTTTCAGTCGCAGCCGCCAACTGCCCCAAGATCCGCCAGGTCTCGGTCGGAAACCTGCTGGCTGAAACCATCCGCCGCATCAGCGCCGAAGAGTCGGTCAGTTCGCTCTACATGGATTGAAAACACCGCCCGCTGATCAGTCATTCGCTTTCAAGTTTGTTATATTTTATTATATATATTTAATAATAGTGTATATTATATAACAATCTTTGCGTTGCATCCAGACAGAGCGGGTGACGCACCAACGCCGTTGGTTACGACTTCTCCGGTACTTTCGGGTAGAATCCGCGCCCCGTATCTGGTCGCGGATCACGGGCCATTCCGTTTTTTGGAGATTTACATGAAACAAGCATTTGTCTTAAACGCCGTGACACGCACGGCAAAGGGCACTGGTGCGAGCCGCCGCCTGCGTCGTGATGGCAAGGTTCCAGCCATCCTCTATGGTGGCAAGGATCAGGCCGCGCCGATCGCGGTGGATCACAACGAGCTGTGGAAACACCTCAAGATCGAGGCGTTCTATTCTCACATCCTGATGCTCAATATCGATGGCACCAGCCAGCAGGTGGTACTCAAGGATCTGCTGCGCCACCCGGTGAATGACACCATCATGCACATGGACCTGCAGCGCGTGCTGGCCGACGTCATGCTGCGCATGCACGTGCCGCTGCATTTCAGCGGCGCCGACATCGCGCCGGGCGTGAAGACCGGCGGCGGCATCGTCGAACATCATCTCAACCAGGTCGAAGTCGAGTGCCTGCCCAAGGACCTGCCGGAATTCATCACCGCCGATCTGTCGGCGCTCAATGTCAATGATGCCGTGCACCTGTCGCATCTGCAGCTGCCGGCTGGCGTGACGCTGATCGAACTCAAGCACGGCAACGACAAGTCGGTCGCCGCGATCCACATGCCGCGCGCTGTGGTGGAAGAAGAGCCGGTTGCAGCCGCAGATGATGCAGCAGCACCCGCCAGCGCCGAAGTGCCGACCTCGGCGCAACGCTCGCCTGCCGAAGTGGCTGCGGCCGACGCCGCCGCCAAGAAGGAGAAGGACAAGGACTCGAAGAAGAAGTAATCGGGTCCGGTGCACACTACCCCGTCCGCCTGCGCAAGTGGCCGGACGGGGTTCTTGTTTGAGAGGTCGTCATGACGGAGAAATTGCACGCCATCGTCGGCCTCGGCAACCCGGGCGCCGAATATGCACGCACACGGCATAACTCAGGCTTCTGGTTTGTCGAGCAACTGGCTGCGCAGCATCGCGGCAATTTTCGTGTCGAGTCGAGGTTCCGTGGTGAATTGGCGCGCGTGCGCATCGGCGAATCAGAAGTACTGATGCTCAAGCCTGCAACCTTCATGAACCTCAGCGGCGAAGCGATCCAGAGGTTGGCACAGTTCTACAAGATCGCTCCCGCAGATATTCTGGTCGCGCACGACGAACTGGACCTGCCCGCTGGCACCGCGAGGCTCAAAGTCGGCGGCGGGCACGGCGGACACAACGGCCTGCGCTCCGTGCATCAGCATCTCGGCGCCGAATATCTGCGCCTGCGCATCGGCATCGGTCACCCCGGCCACAAGGACCAGGTGCTGGACTATGTACTGGGCCGGCCGTCGAAAGCCGATGAAGTCCTGATCGTGGACTCCATCGCCGCCGCCGCTGCGGTCATGCCGGTGTGGCTGACACAATCCTGGGACAAGGCCGTGCTGCAATTGCACAGCCCCCGCTAATTTCAGGTTTTACAAGGACAATAAAAATGGGAATCCAGTGCGGCATCGTCGGCCTGCCCAACGTCGGCAAATCCACTCTGTTCAATGCGCTCACAAAAGCACAGATCGCCGCGGAGAACTATCCGTTCTGCACCATCGATCCCAACGTCGGTGTCGTCGGCGTGCCGGATGCGCGACTTGATGCGCTGTCTCTGATTGTGAAACCGCAGCGCGTGCTGCCGGCAACCGTCGAGTTCGTCGATATCGCCGGCCTTGTCGAAGGCGCCAGCGAAGGCAAGGGCAAGGGCAATGCCTTTCTGTCGCACATCCGCGACACGGACGCCATCGCCCACGTGGTGCGCTGCTTTGTGAACGACGACGTCATCCACGTGATGGATCACGTCGATCCAATCCGCGACATCGAAGTGATCGGCACCGAGCTGGCACTGGCCGACCTTGATCGCGTCACCAAATCGCTGGAGCGTTCCAACAAGCTCGCCAAGAGCGGCAATGCCGAAGCCATCGCCCGCAGCGCCTGCCTCACGCGCGTGCAGGCGCATCTGGATGCCGGCAATGCCGTGCGCAGCATGAGCCTCGATGCGGACGAAAAACTGATCGTGAAGGAGCTGCAACTGATCACCGCCAAGCCCGGTCTCTACATCGCCAACGTCGATGAAGCGGGCCTCGGTGGCAACGAATACGTCGAGCGCGTGAAAGCGCTGGCAGCCAAGGAAAACGCCAGCTTAGTCATCGTCTGCGCCCAGATCGAAGCCGAGATCGCCCTGCTTGATGAAGCCGACAAGAAAGACTTCCTCGATTCCCTGGGCCTTGAAGAACCCGGCCTGAACCGCGTGATCCGCAGCGCCTACGACCTGCTCGGCCTGCAAACCTACTTCACCGCTGGTGTGCAGGAAGTGCGCGCGTGGACGGTCAAGGTCGGCGCCACCGGACCACAAGCCGCAGGCGTGATCCACACTGATTTCGAGAAAGGTTTCATCCGCGCCGAAGTCATCGGCTACAACGACTTCATCCAGTACAAGGGCGAAGCCGGCGCCAAGGAAGCCGGCAAATGGCGGCTCGAAGGCAAGGACTACATCGTGCATGAAGGCGATGTCATGCACTTCCGCTTCAACGTCTGAGCCGATTACCTCAGAAAAATCCAGGCCGTGGTCCTGGACGGCAAGACCACGAGGTACCAGCCGGGAGCGCCGCTGGGGGCGGAGATGACGCTGACTTTGGAGCCCGCCTGGATTTGACCGGTCTTGATCCGGGTCATCGGCGAATCAACCGTATCGGTCCGGGCATCGACGCTGACCGTATCGCCGATATGAAACCGGTGAACTGGCGTGTGATCGATGGCGCCCTGAACTGGGCTGCTCTGAATCGTACCGGGCGTAACGACCTGTTCCATCTGCCTGATCTTCACAGCCACCGGATCGGAGGCCTCCGGGCTCGAAGCAGCGGTGGCGACAACCGCTGCGCGCGAAGCCAATGCACTGCTGGCGCGGGCCTGCTGCAACTGTCGCGTCAGATCGACAATCGTGGCCTGTTGCATATTGATTTTCGCGACGAGACTCCTGTCGCAAGCTGCTGCCTGAGACACAGCCGGGTTCAACGACGACGCCTGGGCCTGCAGGCGCAGCTTGTCGGCAGTGGCTTGGCCGAGTTGTTTGCGTAACGCTGCAATCTCCAGCACTGATTTCTGCATCATGGCCTGATCCACCTGCGCGGACATCAGCTGTCCTTGCAGGCTCGACTTTTCCTGCTCAGCCTGATCGAGTTGCTGCCTGAGCACGACGATCTGCGCCGTTTTGCCGCTCACGATCGCCTGCAGGGCACTGATCGACTGTTCCGCGGCCTGCTGCTTCTTGATTGCGGCATCCATCAATTGGATCGGAGTAATCGCCGGAGCGGGCGGATTGGACGCCTGAGGCGGAGCATTGCCGCCGGTGCCGGAGTCTGTAAGCACCGGCGTGGATGCTGCAGACATTGGTGCGCCGTCGTCCTGTGCCGCAGCGTCTGCCATCGAGGCCGCCAGCAGCGGGATGCAAACAAGTGTGCTGAGAATGCGTTTAACCACAACGGTCTCCGGGGTTTGAAATACCAGCTCAGAAATTCCGCTCAGCCACTGGCGGGGGCACCCACTGATAGCTCCAGGTTTCGGTCAGCGGCTGGTCCTTGAGACGCAAGTAGAGCCGGAGATCGATAGGCTCGGTACTGCCGTCGGTGGGCTTGAGATCGAACATGGCGCGATAGCCGTTGATCTCTAACAGCGGCCGTGCCGAAGTGATCTCGACGCTGCCGCGCGAAGCCTGGATCACCGGCTCCACCTTGGCGTCGCGCGCCAGTTGCACCAGATCGCCCCCGCTGAAATCGATCACGAAGCGCCTAGAAAAATATTTGCGCTTTTGCCCGATGACGCCGCCGACGCCGGTGCGCGTCGCCACCACCTGCGCCAACGGTGATTGCGCCGGCATGCGCTCACCCCAGGACATGCGATAGCTGAACAATAGTTCCTGCCCCGGCTGCGGCTGCTCAGCCGGATTCCAGTAAGCCACGATGTTGTCGTAAGTCTCGTCGGGCGCAGGCAATTCGACCAGTTGCACCGCACCTTTGCCCCAGGGATGATCGGGAATCGCTTTGGGCTGCACCCACAGGCTCGGCCGCCGCTCGTAAAAAACGCCGTCGTCCTGATAATGATCGAAATTCCGATCGCGCTGCATCAGGCCATAGCCGTGAGGGTTTTCATCCATATAGGAATTCACCCTCACGCCGGTGGGATTGACCAGCGGCCGCCAGATCCATTCATCAGTACCGGTATCGATCGATAATCCATCGGAATCATGGATCTCAGGGCGCCAGTCGGTCGCCATGCGGCGGTCGTTCTCGCCGAACAGGTACATGCTGGTCAGCGGTGCGACGCCCAGACGCGCTATCGACTTGCGCGGATACAGCGCGGCGTCCACATCCATGACCAGCGGCTCGCCGGGCGCAATGTCGAAACGATAAGCGCCGGTGACGCTAGGCGAATCCAGCAATGCGTAAATCGTCAGGCGCGTCGCGTCGGCTGTCGGCCGCTCCAGCCAGAACGCGGTAAAGACCGGGAATTCCTCCGGCCGGCCCATACCGGTATCGATTGCCAGACCGCGCGCGGACAAGCCGTACTGTTTGCTCGATCCCACGGCACGAAAATAGCTGGCGCCGAGAAACACCGCGAGATCCGAACCCCAGTCCGTATGGAAATTCATCCGCAATCCGGCATAGCCCAGATTGCGCGGCAATGAGCGTGCGGACACGCCGCTCTTGCTCAGGTCGAACATGCCGGGGTCGTAAGCCAGCGGCCGTGCCTGGCCGTTCACCACTTCGTGCAGTCGCACTGCCTCGCGGTAGCTGTACCCGAGGTGAAAAAACTGGATGCGGAAATTCAGATCCTTGTCCGCCCACAGCGCATGTTCGGGCCGAAATCGGATCGACTGGAACTGGTCATAGTCCAATCCGGCCAGCGCAGTCGGCAACTCCCTCGAAGGCGGCAGATAAACCTTGCCCGCCAAGGCGCGCGCATGGCCCTTGAGCCACGCGTAGTCGAACGGCTGCGCACCGGACGAGGCCGCCAACAGGTCCTGCAACGGCACGCTTGCCGCCGCAACCGCCAGGGCAGATTTCAAAAAGTCACGTCGCTGCATAGTGCGGAAGTCCAGGGTTTCGGGATTTCAGGAAGCAGGCGCTTGTCGCGCCAACCGCAAACTGTAACCAATAATATTCATCTTTGAAAAATGTTGTGCCAGAACAACCTTCCGGACAGCCATCGTTTACGCCACCGCGGCAACAACTTACAATGCGCGCCCTCAAATGGTGATGTAGCTCAGACGGTTAGAGCGTGGCACTCATAATGCCGAGGTCGGTGGTTCGATTCCACTCATCACCACCAATCACAAACCCTTGTTTTGTTACTGAAACAAGGGATTTTTTATGGATGCAGTCCCTCACCCTCAAAATCGACACTGCGGGACTTTTGCGGGACCCCATGCGGCAGATCTTCTCCGTTGAGGCGATCAGCTTGGTAATTTCTGCCGCCGAATAGTGGGTCGTGATCCTGCCACTTTTGTGTCCCAGCAGATCCTGACGGTCTTCCAAACTGACATCCTTGGCCCGTAGTCGGTGCCCAAACGTATGCCGCATGTCCTGCACCCTAATCCGGCTGAAGCCCCGGGGACAGGCCCTTCCGATCCGCTGCGGATAAGCCGCTGCCGCATCCCGTCGTGCGCGTTTCCATGCCGAGTTGTAGATCTTGGTCACCGGGGCTCCCTTGAACGTAAACACAAACTCGGGATGTTTCCCGCGACAGCGATCCACGGATGTCCGCGTGCACTTAAATCTGACCCAGCTTTTGCATCGAAAAGTGAACCTGCCCCCTGAGATCGGACGCCATAAAGCGGCGGGTCAAGCAGCGTGTTTCAGTTTGGCTGCATAGTCGTTGGGTGACAAGTAGCCGAGAGCGGAATGCAATCGGGCTGGGTTGTAGAAGC
>JBOICK010000033.1:0-19702 GCA_050739895.1 Stenotrophobium sp. | reverse complement strand
GCCCGGGCATGCACAAGGCCGCGCGCGAAGAAGGCTTCGACGAAATCGCCGACTGGTTCGAGACGCTGGCCAAGGCCGAGCGCTCGCACGCCAACCGCTTCACCAAGGCGCTGACCGAACTCGTCTGATAGCCGGACAACGCCGCAGAGATGCGGCGTTGTCATTTTGGAGTCCTGCTCATGAGCGAACCCACACCCAAAGCGGGTGAAGGCGGGCTGCACGCGCCGACACGTCATCCGCTGGGCTGGCAGCAGGCGGAGTTTTACAACGAACCTTTGCTGCTGCAGGAACTGGAGCGCGTCTACCACATCTGCCACGGCTGCCGCCGTTGCGTGAGCCTGTGTCACGCTTTCCCGACCCTGTTCGACCTGGTCGACAACTCGCAGACGATGGAGGTGGATGGCGTCGCCAAGTCCGACTACATGAAGGTGGTCGATCAGTGTTATCTGTGTGATCTGTGCTACCAGACCAAGTGTCCGTATGTGCCGCCGCATGAGTGGAACGTGGATTTCCCACACCTGATGCTGCGCGCCAAGGCAGTCCAGTTTAAAAATGATGAAGTGCCGGCCAGCCGCAAGCTTCTGACCAACACCACGATGGTCGGCAAGCTCGCCAGCATCCCGGTCGTTACCGAGACGGTGAATGCCAGCAATCGCAGTCCAGTCCTGCGCAAGCTTCTGGACAAGACACTGGGCGTGCATCAGCAAGCTCATCTCCCCGAGTATCACCGCAAGACCGCACGCAAGCTCGTCAAAGAGGCTCCCTCACCCTTGCCGATGGTGGCGGGACCGACACGGGGCAGGGTGGCGGTATTCGTGACCTGCTACGGCAACTACAACATGCCGCAGGCGGTGGACGATCTGGTGACGGTGCTGCGGCATAACCATATCGAGACCAAGCTGATCGAACAGGAGCAATGTTGCGGCATGCCCAAACTGGAATTGGGCGATCTCGATTCGGTGAAACGCTACAAGGAATTCAATCTGCCGCGATTAAACGCGGCGGTCAGGGACGGCTGGGATATCATGGCGCCGATCCCGTCCTGCGTACTGATGTTCCGGCAGGAAATTCCGCTGATGTTTCCGGACGAAGCAGATGTGCAGGAGGTCAAGGCGCACATCTTTGATCCTTTCGAGTATTTGATGCAGCGCCACAAGGTCGGGTTGCTCGACGTCGCGTTCAAGCAGTCGCTGGGCAAATTGGCCTATCACGCGCCCTGTCATCAGCGCGTGCAAAACATCGGCCCTAAAACACGCGATTTTCTCGCGCTGATTCCCGGTACGCAGATCGAAACCATCGAGCGCTGCTCCGGTCATGACGGTACCTATGGCGTGCGCAGCGAGACTTACGACCTGTCGATGAAAATTTTGAAACCGGTGGCCACGCGCGCCGCCAACGCCAATCCGGATTTCGTCACCAGCGACTGCCCGATGGCCGCCGACCATATCGCGCACGGCATGGGCGATGGACGCACGGCCTTGCATCCGATTTCGCTGGTGCGCAAGGCGTATGGACTATGAGCAACAGGCTGACGATTAACGATTTGATGAAGCTCGAAGACTACGCGGCGCAGCGTCAGGCGTTCCGTGCGCGCGTGCTCGAGCACAAGCGCGGCCGCAAACTGCACCTGGGCGAGCACCTGACCTTGTTGTTCGAGGACCGGCTGACTGTGCAGTATCAGGTTCAGGAGATGTTGCGGATCGAGCGCATCTTCGAGCGCGCGGGCATTCAGGAAGAACTGGATGCCTACAATCCCCTGATTCCCGACGGACATAACTGGAAAGCGACCTGTCTCATCGAATATGACGACGAGCGCGAGCGTCACATAAAACTCACCGAACTCAAGGATGTCGAACACCTGGTCTGGGTCCAGGTGGAAGGACAATCACGGGTTCTGGCGATAGCCGATGAAGATATGGATCGCAGCAACCAGCAAAAAACCTCGGCTGTGCATTTCATGCGCTTTGAACTGACGCCGGAGATGATTGCCACGTTGCGTGGTGGAGCGTCACTCCAGTTCGGGGTCGATCATCCGCGGTATCGCCATGTGCAAACGGTGCCGACAATCGTGCGCGCGGCCTTGCTTGTCGATCTACAGGGTTAACCTGCTGTCCGAAGGTTGGCATACCACTGCCCGCTGAGCACAAAGCGCGGAAAAGTCACGAACTGTTCGGCGATGATTCTTTGCGCGAAGCTCAGGGCATCCTTGAATGGCTCCGGCGCAATTTTCTCCATCTCATGCCCTTTGCCCTGCGCAAACAGCGATAGGCCGATCAGCAGCGCCCCGCCCAGGGCGTGGATCAATCCGGCCAGCAGCAGAGCCGAAAGGAAATTGATTGCCCCCAGCCATAACAGTGGCACGGCAACGATGTGGATGACGAGATTGGTGTGATTGCGGTGCCGGTCGGCGTAATCGCGCCACTGCCATTCGAGAAGTTCAGAAAAATTCATGGGGTCATTCCCTGTCCGGTAGGATCGGTGTGCCAGGCGGCGGGTGGTAGTGCGCCTTTCCAGGTCCTGGCTTTGTGCTCGGCGCTGACGTGGGTGTAGATGCCGCCGCGTACATTGAAAACTGCGGTCAGTCGCATGAAGCGCGGCCGGGTCGCGGCAACCAGCGCATCAAGCATCTCGTTGGTCACGGCCTCGTGGAATTTGCCTACGTCGCGGAAACTCCAGATGTAGAGTTTTAGTGCCTTCAGTTCCACGCAGAGCCGGTTGGGCACGTATTCCAGGTAGAGCGTGGCGAAATCCGGTTGACCGGTTTTCGGGCACAGGCAGGTGAATTCGGGCAGCCGCATGCGGATCGCATAGTCGCGGCCGGGCGCAGGATTGGCAAAGGTTTCAAGTATCTGGCTGGGCTTTGAGGGCATGGCAATGGTCTTGGGCTGAAAAACGTCGATCCGCTATTGGAACAGAACGCTGCAGAAATGTTATAAATTAATATATAATTATATATTAATCATATAATAACAAACAATACTTGCGGTTGTGAACACAACAGCGGGTGGAGCTGAAATCCGAACGGTGAAGATGTCAGGGCGATAATTTACACTACCGGCCTTTCAAGCCGCCCACTCACGAACGGACGTCCGCTCCGCGGACCTTCAACACACGGCAATCAATGCGACTTTCTGGCATCAAAATCGCCGGGTTCAAATCTTTTGTGGACCCGATCCAGTTGCCGCTGCCGGCGAATCTCACGGGGATTGTTGGCCCCAATGGCTGCGGCAAATCCAACGTGATTGACGCGGTGCGCTGGGTGCTGGGCGAAACCAGCATCAAGAACCTGCGCGCCGCCGAGGCCGAGGATGTCATCTTCAACGGCTCGAAGACGCGCAAACCAGTGGGCCGCGCCAGCGTCGAACTGCTGTTCGACAACAGCGATGGCCAGATCGCCGGGCCGTTTGCGGCCTACGCCGAAATCGCGGTGCGCCGCGAGCTGACCCGCGACGGCAATTCGCAGTATTACCTCAACGGCCGTAAATGCCTGAAGCGCGATGTCACCGACCTGTTCCTCGGCACCGGGCTGGGCGGCAAGAACCAGTACGCGATTCTTGAGCAGGGCATGGTCTCGCGCATGATCGAGGCCAAACCGGAGGAGTTGCGCTACTGGCTCGAAGAAGCCGCGGGCATTTCCAAATACAAGGACCGGCGCAAGGAAACCGAGAGCCGTATCAAGCAGACCCGCGAAAACCTTGCGCGCCTCAACGATCTGCGCACGGAAATCCAGCAGCGCCTGGAAGTGCTGCAGAAGCAGGCGGCTAACGCCGAAAAATACAAGGAGTCCAAGACCCAGGAAAGGCAGCTGCGCGCCGAAATCCTGGCCCTGCGCCAGCGTGCGCTGGGAACGCAGTCGCAGTCCCACGAGGCCACGATTGCCGGACACGAGCAGGCCCTCGAACAGAGTCGCGCGCAGGTCGGTGTGACTGAGACTGCGCGCACCGCGGCGGAAGTCGAACAGCGCGTCGTTGCCCATGCGCTGAACGACGTGCAGACCAAAGTCTACGAGGCTGAGGCGGCGCTGGCGCGGCAGGAGCAGAGCCTGACTCATGCGCGTGAACTGAAGACGCTCAAAGCGCGTGAACTCGATGAATTGCAGCGCCGTGCCGCCGATGTCGAGCGCCGCAGCCAGGCGGAACAGAAACGGCTGGAAGATCTCAGCCAGTCGCTGGCGGCGCTGGATCAGCAGGTCAAGGCGGCCGAACAGCGCGAGAGCGATGCGCAGGGCGCGCTGATCGAGGCCGAGGAAACCTCGCAGAAAGAACAGAATCGCTGGGAAGAATTCACCCAGCGCGCCGAAACGCCTTTGTTCCAGACCGAGGGCGAGCGTGTGCGCGTGCAGCAGATGGAACGCGCACAGTTGCAGATCGACGAGCGCTACAAGCGTCTCGCCGCCGAGCAGCAATCGTTGAATATCGGTCCGATCAAATCCAGCCTTGCCGATGTTGATGCAGAGTTGGGTGTGCTCAACGCGGAACTGACCGATTCGCAGGAGCGCTTACAGGCGCTGGACCGCGACCTGCAATCGTTGCGCGATGAGCGTTCCGGCACCGAAGCGACGCTGCACGAAGTGCGGCAAACCTTGCAATCGGCGCGCGGTCGCATGTCCTCGCTGGAGACGCTGCAGCATGCCGCCCTGCGTCAGGACGATGCCGAACTCAATACCTGGTTGCGTCAGCAGGGCATTCACGAGTTGCCGCGCCTGGCTTCGGCGCTGCAAGTCGAAGCCGGCTGGGAAACCGCGGTGGAACACGTGCTGGAAGGCTTGCTACAGGCGCCGCTGTTGCCGCGGCTGGCCGAGCGAATCGGTGGGATTACTTCGGCGCCGAATGCCGGCGCGGTGCTGATGGACGATGGCGTCACTGCACAGGGCGCCGCCGGCACGTTGTCCGCGCATGTGATTGGACCGTCGGCAGTGATGGAGTTTCTCGCCGGCGTGCACAAGGCAGGCACGCAGGAGGAAGCGCTGGCGCGCGTTGCCGCGCTGGCGCCGGGCGAGTCAGTGATCACTCAGGACGGCGTCTGGCGCGGTCGTGGCTGGGTGCGCTATCCGCGCCGCGACCAGAACCGCAGCGGCGTCATCGCGCGCGGCCAGCTGCTCAAGCAACTCAAGTTGCAGGTCGAGGAACAGGCGCAGCGCGTGCTCGATCAGGAAAAGCAGCTCGGCGACCTGCGCGGCCGCATACAGGCGATGGAACTCGAGCGCCGCGACAAGGCCGGACGCTACGATCAGGCGCGTGCGCGACAGGCGCAGCGCATGGCGTTCCGCCAGGCCCAGGCAGTGCGACTGGAGCAGACCGAAGCGCGCATGGCCGCACTTGGCAAGGACATTGACAATCTCGGCAAGCAGCGCGAGCAGCAGGAACACGAACTGGGCGAGACCCGCCAGCGGCTGGTCTCGCTGGAAGCCATCGCCAAGCAGTTGCGCGACGAGCGCACGCAGATTCAGCAGGCGCTGGCGCGTACACGCGATGCGGTGCAGCGTGCGCGCATGGCGGCCGGACAGGCAACGCAGGCACGCAACGAGCTGAACGTGCAACTGGCCGGCAAGCGCAGCGCGCAGGGTGCGCTGGAAAACAGCATCCGCGATCTGGTGGCGCAAACGGCCGCCTTGACGATCCAGCGCGAAGAGCAGCAGAAGCTCGCGGCCGAGCTGGACCTTCCGCTGCAAAGCCAGTCACAGACTGTCGAGCAGGCCCGCGCCGCGGTGCAGGACGCGCGCGATCATCTGCGTGCGGTAAGGGAGAAACTTGAAGCCGGCGAAGCCGCGCTGGTGGTTGCAGTGCAGGCGGCGCGTGCGGCTGAGCAGGACAAGGATGCCGCACTGGAGCGCCTGCAGAATGCGCGTATCGAATTCGAAAATCTGCGCGCGCGCCGTGAAGGACTGACCGCTCAACTGGCCGAAACCGGACTGGATCAGGACGTGCTGTTCGCCGGCCTGGCGGAAGACGCCACGGCGGAGGGTTGGGAAGAAAAACTGGCGTCGGTGCTGCGCCGGATTGATCGCCTCGGCGCGATCAACCTCGCCGCGATTCAGGAACTTGAAGAAGCGCAGGCTCGCGAAAAATATCTGGGCGATCAGCACACCGATCTGCACAGTGCGCTGGAAGTTTTGGAAGAAGCCATCCGCAAAATCGACGGTGAAACCCAGACCCGCTTCAAGGAGACTTTCGACAAGGTCAACGAGGTCTTCAAGGACCGCTTCCCCAAGCTGTTCGGCGGCGGCGAAGCTTATCTGGAACTTACTGGTGACGATCTGCTCGATACCGGTGTGCGTGTGATGGCGCGTCCGCCCGGCAAGCGCAATTCATCGATCCAGATGCTGTCCGGTGGCGAGAAGGCGATGACCGCGGTGGCCTTGCTGCTGGCGTTGTTCCAGCTCAATCCGGCGCCGTTCTGCCTGATGGACGAGGTCGATGCGCCGCTGGACGATGCCAATGTTGGCCGTTTTTGCGAGATTGTGCGAGAGATGGCGCATAACGTACAATTTATTATTATTACGCACAACAAGATCACAATGGAGCTGGCCACGCATCTACACGGTGTCACCATGCAGGAACCAGGCGTGTCACGTCTGGTCAGTGTGGATGTGCAGCAGGCCGTTGAGTTGGCTGGCGAGCCGGAAGCGAAGGAAGTCGAGGCCAGAGCATGAGCGCATTGCAATGGGCGTTGTTGATCATCGGAGTTGCAGTGATCGTGATCGTCTACTTTTTCAGTCGTCGTGAAAAGCCGCAAAAAAAACCGTGGACACCGCCGGTCATCAACCCACAGCGGAATCCGGTCGGCGACCAGATGGAAATTTTTGGCCGCAGCGGCGAGTTTGATGAATTTGGTGTCGGCAAACCGCGGCGCCGCGAACCGCCCGTGATGCCCGGTATTCCCACCGAACCTCAGCAGCAGTCCGCGCCAGCGCCGGCAGCCCCAAAAAAGGAACGGATACCTGAACGTCAACTGACGCCTGCGGCGGAAACGGTCAAGACCCGACGCGAGCCTGTAATGGAAGCTGTGGAAGAGCCAGCCGTTGCTGTCGTGCCTGAACACGCCAAACCGGCCCAGCAGGTCAAGTCGTCCAAACCGGCTGCGGAGCAAAAAATCGTCGCCATCCTGATCGCCGAGCGTGAAGGCACCGCGATACTCGGACCCAAGTTGCACCGCGCCTTGCAGCAGCAGTCACTGGCTTTTGGCGAGCGCAAGATTTATCACCGCACGGATGCGGCCGGTCTGCCGGTATTTTCGGTGGCAGGCTTGCTCAAACCAGGTCAGCTTGATCCGGCCGAGGCCGCGAGTTTTTCGACACCAGGGTTAACCATGTTCATGGTTTTACCGGGGCCGGAGCATCCCGAAGCCGCGCTTGCGGATTTACTGGCGACCGCGAAGGCACTGGCCCGGGGCATGAATGCGGAACTATTCGATGCCAAGCGCCAGCCGTTCACCGCCGAAGCTGAAAAGGCGATGGTGGCGGATATCAAGGACTGGACGCGTCGCCAGGCGTGAACCGTTCCGACCATGCCGCGCGACGCGCCGCCGAGTTGCGCCGCGAGTTGAATGAGCATAATCACAGCTATTACGTACTCGATCAGCCAGGGGTCACGGATGCCGTGTATGACGCGCTGTTCCGTGAACTCCAGCAATTGGAAGCTGCGCGCCCGGAACTGCTGACAGCGGACTCTCCGACCCAGCGCGTCGGCGCAGCGCCGCGCGCGGATTTCCAGCCGGTCAGACACCGGATGGCCATGCAATCGCTGCGCAAGTGTGACAACGAAGATGAACTGCGCGATTTTGATCGCCGTGTTTGCGACACACTCGGCCGCGGCATGGTCACCTACATCGCCGAGCCCAAGCTCGACGGTCTTGCGGTTTCACTGATATACCGGAATGGCTTGCTGCTGAGTGGCGCTACACGTGGCGACGGCGAGACTGGCGAGGATATTACGGAAAATTTGCGCACGATCCGCTGCATTCCATTGGTTATGCGGAAGCCGGGAGAGGGGAAACGAGCGTCGCATTGGCCAGCACTGATTGAGGTGCGCGGCGAAGTGTATATGCCGCTGGCGGGTTTTCGCCGCTGGAAGGAAGACGCGGAAGCGCGCGGTGAGAAGGCGCCGGTTAATCCGCGCAACGCCGCAGCCGGCAGCCTGCGCCAACTCGACTCGAAAATCACCGCGCAGCGACCACTGGCGTTCTATGCCTATGCCGTGGGTTACAGCGAAGGCTGGCAAGCGCCGGCGCTACATGCGCAAGTTCTGGCGCAACTGCATGACTGGGGATTTCCGGTTTCGGAACTGATAGAGACGGTGCAGGGTGTCGAGGGGTGCCTGCGCTATTTCGAGCGCATGAGCGAAAAGCGCGCGCAACTGCCTTTCGACATCGACGGCGTGGTATTCAAGCTGGATGATCTTGCAGGTCGCGAGGAACTCGGTTCGGTCACACGCGAGCCACGCTGGGCCTGTGCCTACAAGTTCGCTGCGGAAGAAGCCGAAACCGTGCTGGAAAACGTCGAGTTCCAGGTCGGCCGCACCGGCGCTATCACGCCCGTGGCGCGTCTGAAGCCGGTATTCGTTGGCGGCGCCAATGTGTCCAACGCGACGCTGCACAACATGGGCGAAGTTGCACGCAAAGGCGTGATGATCGGCGACAGCGTGATCGTGCGGCGAGCCGGCGATGTGATTCCAGAGGTCAAGGAGGTTGTGCTGGCAAAACGCCCCGCTGACGCGCGAGTTATCGAGTTGCCGCCGCGCTGTCCGGTCTGCGGCAGCCCGGTCGAGCAGGAGGTCGGCGAGGCAGTCGCGCGCTGCAGCGGCGGGCTGAGCTGTCGTGCACAACTGCATGGCGCTTTGCTGCACTATGTCTCGCGTCGTGCGATGGACATCGAGGGTTTGGGCGACAAGCTGCTGATGCAGTTGATCGGGCAGTCGCTGCTGCGATCGCCAGCAGATATTTATAGCTTGCGCGCGGACGCGCTCGCAGGTCTCGATCGCATGGGTGAAAAGTCCGCGCAAAACGTGGTTGAAGCGATACACAGGAGCAAGGTCACAACGCTGGGCCGATTCATCTATGCGCTCGGTATTCGCGATGTCGGCGAAGCCACCGCCGCAGCTCTGGCCGCGCATTTCCGCACCCTGGAAGCACTGGAGCAGGCGGCCCGGGACGATGCGCCAACCGCAGATGCTGAGGGGCTCAAGGACAAGGAACGCTTTCCTGGATTACGTGAAGTCGCTGACGTAGGTCCCGAAGTCGCACGCCAGATCTGCAAGTGGTTCGTGCAACCGGCGCATCACCAGTTGCTGCGCCAGTTACGCGGAGCCGGTGTGCATTGGCCCGAAGCCGCCACACGCAAGGCCGAAGGCCCGCTGTCAGGAAAAATCTTTGTCATTACCGGCACGCTGCCCGGTGTCAGCCGCGATGATGCCGGCCGCATGATCGAGGCTCACGGCGGCAAGGTCACCAGTTCGGTTTCCGCCAAGACCGACTATCTGCTCGCCGGCGCGGCCGCTGGATCGAAACTGGCCAAGGCGGAAAAACTCGGAGTGGCCGTTCTGGACTGGCAAGCGTTGCAAAAGCTCTGCGCAACACGGCTATCAGAGTAGTATCAAATTAAGAGCGCCTGCCGCCGCGAAAATTCCAGTCTGAATCGGGAGCGTGACCATGAAACGATTTATACCCGTCCTGCTAAGCCTTCTGACGCTATCGATTCCCAGCTTTGGCGCTGGTGCCGCGAGTATCAGGCACAGCCAGCCACTGGCAATCCTGATCGCTGCGGATTGGTGCACCAACTGCAAGATCATCAAGCCCAAGTTGCACGATGCGTATCAGGGATTCGAAGACAAGATCGATTTTGTGACGCTTGATGTCACCGATGGCGCCAGGTTGGCGCAGGCACAAAAACAGGCGGACAAGCTGGGGCAACCCGGATTGTTGCTGGGGCATTTCGCCACAGGCTGGGTCGATCTGGTCGACCGCAACGGCAAACAGGCCGGCGAATTACGTCAGGACATGAGTGTTCCGCAGATGCGCAAAACCTTGCAGGCGCTGCTCGATAAACCAGGCTAGGCAGTGTTTCTGGTTTCAGGCGGAATTCAGCCGAATCAACATACAGGAGAATCTTTGCATCTGATTTGATCGTTTAAGCGTATACGTAACAAATCCATAAATTGCCAAGTGCAACGACCATGTTACGGAGAAAACTGTGATGATCAAAATGCGACCATTGCTATGCTTGCTGTCAATCTTGGTTCTCGGCGGTTGTGGCAGTTCGTCATCAGTTTCCGGGGGTAATGCTGCTACAGCATTCGATACCACTCAGGCACCGACGCCCGAGGCTGCGTCCTTTCAAGGCCGTACATATACCTGTCCAGCTGATGGCAATCCCGCAGTGGGTTGTTTTTCCGCACCGCAAGCTGAGCCCAATATTGTTTATCAGGATCCGGTAGGCAGTGATACTGCCAAGGTCGTCACCACTAATCAGAATTGCGTGGCTGCTTCGGATGGCACGCCGCGGTGCAAGCCGGCAGCTGTCAGTGTTGCGTTGTTGCCGGATAACCGTTTGGTCTACTTCAACGGTCTGGAAAATACCGAAAATGTCGAATTGTCGATTGTAGACGAGTTCGGCTACGTCTCAGTTGACGATCAGACACGCAATCTGAGTCTGGGACCGGCGGGTAGCAGCGATCAGTTCTCCTGGTTGCGTCCTTCGCCGTTGACCGCAGGTTCCAATATTGACAGCTACGCGAGCAGTACCCTGCTGCCGGGTGGCCTGCTGACGGACGCTAATTCCGATCACGACAACTCAGGTGCGCTGTTCTGTTCTTCACTCGTGCAGTTGTATGACGGGCGCATCCTTGATTCTGGTGGCACCGATTACTACACCGAACCATCAGTGGACTCGCTCGGCGGGCCTTTCCCATCTGCGATTGCCGCTGCCCAATCTGGGTTGGGAGGACCGTCCCAGCAAATTACGGGTGATCTGCTTGCTCTGGCCGGTTTCGCCAGCGCCAAGGGCGTTGGCGTACCCAGCGATATAGGTGTCGTAGAACTCGAAGGCATCAAGAACGCACGCATCTTCGACTGGCGCACGGATGGCTGGACCCAGAGCGGTTCCATGACGTTTGGGCGCTGGTATCCCACCCAGGTGAATTTGTCGGACAGCAACGTCTTTATCGTCAGTGGCGTTACAAAATTGTTGAAGCCGGTGTACACAGGATTCAACAGCACTGAAACCCTGCAGCAGGCCGAGGCAGCGCCGATTAATTTCGCAGACATGCTGCAGTCGGGCGATAATGTACGCACGCCCGAGCTCTACAATGTCGATAAGGGAGCTTGGTCTGTCGAAGGCACTGTCAACAGCACGACGGGCGCGTCTACCGCAGACCAGTCTTTGCCCCTATTCCCGCGTATTTCGCTGCTGCCCAACGGCGATGTTTTTTATGATGCCGGTGGCCAGGCTTTCAATCCGTTCGGCCAGTCCTACAATCAGGCACTGTGGAATTTCGTCTCGGTCTTTAATCCTGCTGCACCCAATGATGGCTGGACCAATCTCGGTTATGCCGGATTGCCGGTGACCCTGAGTCAGGTTGGTTTGGGCAAACTGACATCGTTGTTGACGCTCACCAATCCAAATCAGGCTGGCGATCTGAGTACGTCACTGGCGAGCTTGTCCGGGCAACAGATCACTTCCTCCGATGCGCTGGCGGCGCAATTGACCAGCTTGCTGGGTACTGCGGTCAGCCCTTCGGCCGTGAATCAGGCGCTGGGTTCAGGTTTCCGCGGTTCCACGTTCTCGATCATGTTGCCGCTGAAGCCTGATGCCACCAGTCATTACACCGAAGCCAATTATCTGGTTTCCGGTGGTGTGCTCGGTGCCGTCGTGGCGACCAGTCCAGGCACCTACCTTGGCACACCGTTCAGTCGCATCGATACCGTAGATATCGATAAAGACCCTGCTACCGGGCTGCCTTCTCCGGCGTCCAATGCGATGCATTACACCTCGCATGCCACAGGCGACATGAACTTTAACCGCTGGTATCCGTCAGGCGTACTGCTGCCTGACGAGTCTGTGATGGCCTTCAACGGTGCGGATCGTGACGCAGTCGCGCTGCCCGGCAACGACTTCCCCAACAAGGTTGCCGAAAGGTTCGATCCCGCGACCGAAACCTGGTCGAAAATGGCCACATCGCATGACGGTCGCACCTATCACAACACCGCAATCCTGCTGCCTGATGGCCGTGTGTTGATTGGTGGGCATGCCCCCATCAGTACCGACTATCTCTACGATCTCGATCTGTCTGAAAATGCGCTGGGTTTGCCATTCAGCAAGCAGGGGCGCGATCCCTCATTCGAGATTTACAGTCCGCCCTACATGTTCGACAAGAGCCGGCCTGTAATCAATTCTGCGCCGGCTCAGGTCAAGCACGGCGACCAATTCATCGTGGCGACGCCCCAAGCGGGCAGTGTCACCAAGGTCTTGCTGGTACGTCGCACTTCGACGACCCATCTGGTCGATGCTGATCAACGCGCAGTGGAGTTGCCCTTCAGTGTCGCAGACAAGGGCGATCTCAACGTCACGCTGCCCGTCAATCCGGCAGTGACCCCGGCGGGCTTTTACATGTTGTTCATTGACACTGCATCCACTGGCAATACGCCTGGTGAGCTGGCTCTGGTTCCTTCAACTTCCACGGAAGTCCAGGTACTGAGGGACGCCAGTACGACTGTGACTGCCAGTAACTGAGCATGGGCATTACACGTTCGTCGACACGCCGCTTGCTGGCTGTGTGGTTCGTGCTGCATGTCAGCCTGGTTTCTGCTCATAACGTCGAACGCACGGATGTACGCGCCACGATAAATCCGGTGCCGGCGCTGCTGAAGTCCTTGACCGTGCAACTTCGATACACCCTGGCAGCGGAGATATTGGTCGAAAACAAGGGAACACAACCACTGGTGGTCTATGACGATCATCATGTGCCCTTTATCCGTATCGGACCGCAGGGTGTCGAGGCCAATCTGACCTCGCCGGCCTGGTACGAATCGCGCCAGCCGGTGGGCGAGCCTTCATTACCAAAGCAGGCGCATGCCGGGGCCACGCCTGAATGGGCAAGAGTCAGCCAGACGCCGGCATTCGGCTGGTTTGACCGCCGGGTGCAGATCGAAGAGATCAAGGTGCCTGATGCCATTGCTGATGCCCGCAAGCTCGCAAGCTTTTCCGACTGGAAGATTCCTGTGACTTTGGGCAATATGGAGAGCAATCTGAGTGGCAGTTTTGTCTATATCCCGCCCGCCACAGGTTATTTTGAGTCACGCCTGCTGGCATCGCCCTTGAGTTCAAAAACGGGCGTCACAGTCAGCCTGACGCCTGGAAGGCAGCCTGCCGTATTCATCGGCAATAACAGCGGGAAGCCTGTAGTGGTTTATGGCCGTGACGGCGAGCCGTTGCTGCGCATAGGGCCTGATCATATCGAAGCCAATCTGCGCAGTCCCAGCTGGAATGAAACCCGCCAGACCGACAGTTCCGATTCGCATGCGGCCGGCGCCAGGGCGGACCCTCAGTGGCAACGGGTAGCTGGGGGCACACGATATGCCTGGGTTGATTTTCGCGCCGGCTACGAAAAGCTGCTGCCTCCGTCAGCCATAGCCGCCGCGCACCGCAGCGCCGTGGTCAGGCATTGGCAGATCCCGGTACGTATCGGCAAGCAGATGAGCGTCATCAAAGGTGAAACCCTTTGGATTCCGTTCGATGCTTCGTCGCATGTCGAGATGCATCAAAGCAAAAAAACCACTCCTGCGGTATCGGCGTCTTGACTGCCGCGCAATATATTTGGCTTCGGGGTGATATCCGGTTGAAGTAAGCATACGCAGCGCCAGATGGTTTGGTTGTTGTGTCATACACCCGGAAGAAAATCCAGTAAGCGTGCGTTCAGGATCATCGGCATATCTTGATCCACAGGCGTCATTTCCTGACTACAGGCATGACGGATCAACTGGAGAGACCTGCCATGAAACTGCATCTACGTTCCTTGTTACTGGTTGTCGCGCTACTGTTCGCGCCGGCAGCGTCCTTCGCGGGTGTTTTCGTGTCGGTCACCATCGCGCCGCCGCTACTGCCGGTCTACGCGCAGCCGGTCTGTCCGGGTGACGGCTATCTCTGGACGCCGGGCTACTGGGCCTATGGCCCCTACGGCTACTACTGGGTGCCGGGAACCTGGGTACTGGCGCCGGTGATTGGTTATCTGTGGACGCCAGGCTACTGGGGCTGGGGCGGCGGGTTCTACGTCTGGCACAGTGGCTACTGGGGTCCGCATGTCGGTTTTTACGGCGGCGTCGATTACGGCTACGGCTATGGTGGCTATGGTTATCACGGCGGCCGCTGGAACAACGGCCGGTTCAACTACAACCGCTCGGTGAACAACGTCAACGTCACCAATATCCACAATACCTACAACGAAACCGTCGTCAACAACGTCACGGTGAACCGCGTCAGCTATAACGGCGGCCATGGCGGCATCGCGGCGCGGCCGAATTCTGAGCAACTGAGGGCGGCGCGCGAGACTCACATTGCCGCGACCGAAATGCAAACGCAGCACCGACAAGCCGCGCGCGCCGATCGCATGGAACGGGCTTCGGTGAATCACGGTCATCCGACCATCGCTGCAACGCCGCGGCCTGGCGCGTTCCATGACAGAGGGGTTGTGAGTGCGCGCTCTGCGAGCATGCCCGCACATTCCGCCGCGCAGGAACGCGGACGCGGGCAATTTGCCTCGTCCGGCTACGCGCCGCATGGCAATCAGCAGAACCGCTCTATGCAGGAACCCCGCAATCCGGCAGGGCGTGAACAGCCTCAGCAGATGTCGCAGCAGCAAAGGCAAGCGTCGCCGCGCGGCTATGCTCTTCGCGACAATCAACGGCCGCAAAGAGAGATGCGCGAACCGCAAATGAATCAGCCGCGCATGCCGGTGGAACGCGCGCCGCAGCGCCAGATGAACATGCCGCGCGAGGCAATGCCGGAACGTCGCATGGCACAGCCGCAAGCCGAGCGTCGCGCGCCGCAGCGCCCGCAGGAGCGGGATGGCGAACGGGAGCGCAGGTAGTTATTTTCGCGGCGAGTGTCCCGATGTTGATAACCCCGCTTTTGCGGGGTTATCTTTTTGTCTGAACAGGAGATCGCGATCCCGCTGGCGACTCATTGTTTGTCGTGGCATTGCAGAGCGATGCCTTCCGCTCTTGCTTTTACTGGCGGCAAGACTGTTTAATATTATTATATATTAATATATATAGTAAATATATATTAACAACCTTTACATTGCCTTGATGGACAGCGGGGGAAGCTTTCACTCCTTGTCCGCCGCCGCGGCCGTGTCGTCGAGCAGTTTTTGCAAGGCGGCATGTGAGAAAAATTTTCCGTTGACGAACACCGCCTCAATACGGCGCGTGTTGTGGATGTCGACAAGCGGATCGGCATTCAGCAGCACGAGGTCTGCGAGTTTTCCGGCTGTCACCGTTCCCAGCGTGTCCTGCAGGCCGAGATATTCGGCAGCGTTGAGGGTCGCCGATTGCAGCGCCTGCATCTGCGTGAGGCCGGCATCGACCAGTTGCGCCAGTTCGTCGTGCAGGCCGAAGCCGGGCAGGGAGTAGGGATCGGGGCTGTCGGTGCCGGCGAGAAAGCGCACGCCGGCGCGCAACATGCCGGGAATCATCGCGCGATCCATCTCGTAGAAGCGCCGTTCGATCTCCTGGTCTTGCGGGTCGCGGCCGCGGATGCGCGCATCGTTGACCGGGTTCCAGCGCCAGCGCTGGGATTTCTCGATGTATTTGAGGCGCGGGTCGTTGACGATGCCGTAATCCGGCTCGCCGAAAGCGCGGCGCTGAATCAACGTCGGTACCTGCCAGGTGCCATTGCGCGCAAACAGCGCGAACAGTGCGGCCGCCTTCTGCGGGCTGTAGCTGTCGAGCACACCGTCCAGGTAGTCGCGGCGCAGTCTCATGCGCTCGGTGGAATCGTCGCTGGCCAGCATCTGTGCCTTCTCCTGCATCAACTCATCCTCGCGGCTGGAGCAGGAGAACAGGACATTGAACAGGTGCTCGATGCTTTTCTGTCCGGCGTTGGAGGCTTCGCGTGCGGTAATGGAAAAAGGCACATGGCCGGCAAAAGGTATGCCGAGTTTTTTAGATTCATCGGCGATGGCGAAGTAGGCATCACGCGGCACCCGGTTGTAGACCTTGATGAAATCCGCGCCGCGATATTTCAGATCATCGACCGTGATGCGTGCGTCCGCGGCATTGGTCACCACCCGGCTGATGCGCGGTACTGAAGGGTAGGGGCCATCGACCAGCGGACCGGCGGCGACGAAGCGCGGGCCGAGTCGTGTGCCGTCCGCGACTTCATGTTTGATTATCTGGATTTCATCCAGCGGCAGGTCGCCGCCCATGTCGCGCACACCGATGATGCCGTTGGCGATGTAGAGCGCGAAATAAGCCTGCGGCCGGCCGGGACGCATCAGGTGCACGTGCATGTCCCACAGACCGGGAATCAGGAAGCGGCCGGTGCCATCAATGATCCGGGCACCGGCAGGCACTGCGAGATTCTTGGTGGGCGCCATCGCGGTGATGCGCGTGCCGCTGATGAGCACCGCCATGTCCGGCTGCGGCGCACTGCCTGTGCCATCAATGACCCAGACATGCGTGATCGCGAGAATCGTGGCGGGCGGTGGCTGTGCCAGCGCCACTACCGGGAACAACAGTCCCCCTACCAGCAGCAAACTCAGCAGTCGTGCCATGTTTCGCCTCCGGCAAGATGCTGCGTATTCTCCTCGCAATAGTCGCCGAATGGCATTTCAAATGATCAGCAAGTGGCGTTTGTATTGCTCAACGAAGGGCAGCACCTTGGTCAATCGACCGCTCACTGTGAAAGCTGACAGTCACTTCTCAAGATTGAGATGGTGCAAAGTGACAGTAACGGTCAATCAGCAATGGCGTTATTGAGGCGTCTAATTTCGTGGGGAATCCCACGCATTTGTATTTGCCTCGCCGCCCTCTTTCTCACCCGAGTTGACGCCGCAGGCAAGCCAGAAAAAGAACCTATGGAAGTCTGGAGTTGCCGCGTTCGCGACAGCGCCGGAATCTCTGCAGTAGTAGCTGGTATGTCGCCTCCTCTACGGGGCCGACACCCACCCACTCGATCACCATGGTGTCGAATTGCGTCTCATCAGCCCTGACACCCTTGCCCATGCTCTGCACCAGGCGTTGCAACTGATATTCGCGACGCAACGGTTGATCATCGACTGGAGTCGGCATGTCAGTCAGTATTTCGGCTCGGATGCAAAGCATCTTCAAGGCCGCCTCATTCGCCGCGAGATCTGCGGAGCGCTCACGGGCGAGCCCCTGCCTGAGGGTATCGAGTCCTTTCTTGGGCCATCGCGGGACGGAAGCAATATAGGCTTCGGCAGCCTCTTTCAAACTCTCGAGCTGCTCTGTGTCCAGACTGCAAGCCACGGCGAGCCTGTAGGCGCGCACATGGTTGGCGGCTTCGAACAAATCGCTCCAACTACGCTCCGCGTCGCGTGCATGTTGAAGCGCAATTGACTCTTCGCAGCGATCCAAACCCTGATCAAATCTGCTGCGAAGCGCACGCGTGTCCGCACGCGGAAACTCGCCGAGCGACTCGAAAGCGCTCCGCAGTTCGCCCAGCGCACCCGCGCGCTCCAGCAATTCGAGCCCCTCGAGTGCGGCGATCTTCTCGAGTTGCTCGCAGTAGGCAATGGCCTGCGTCTTGTTGTCCTCAAGCCCGGCCGTGTAGGCGGCAAACTCCTGCTCGCGCTTTTGGAATACAGCATCGCTGTGCTGGCGGAATTCCCCCCAGAGGCGTTGATCCACCTCACGCGGAACAAGGCCCACCGTCCGCCACTGCTGTTGCAACGCCTTGATGGCGTCGATGGCCTTGCGCCCATCGTCGCTGGCGAGAAGCTGCTGTGCACGCTCGATCAGCGACTGCTTCTGCGTCTGGTTTTGGGCGTACTCGGCATCCAGCCGACCCTGCAGGCTCGCGCAGAGGGTTTTAAACTTCTCTTGCTGCTGCTTACCGGCCTTTCGGTCCACTGGCGGGCACTGGCGCCACTCCAGCTTAATCTCGCGCAGAGTCCGGATTAGGGTCCGCCAGTCAGGCTGCTCCCAGTTGTGTTCTGCCTCGAACGCAGTCAAACGGGCGAGCAAGACATCGCGGCGGCGCAGATTCTCCGCGCGGACGAGGGCCTGCGCAGCAAAATACTCACTGCACGGCTGATACGCCTTTTGGGCTGCTTCATGGAAGCGTTTCCAGTCAGCTTCGACATTCTCGCCGGCACCCTTGCTGAGGGTGCGCCACTCATCCTGCAGACTCTTGATCCTGTCTGCGAGTGCCAGTGGATCTAGCGTCGCGGTGACGAGTGACTCCATTTCCTCCAGCAGATTTGCGCGTTTCGGTGTCACTGAAAAACTCTTCCAATCCTTCAACTCAGCGAGCTGCTTGTCGAGCTGTTGTATCTGGCCGACCAGATTGGCCGGCAGCGGCGGAGCTCCTGCCAGCTTCTCCTCAATGGCGTGTCGCACCGCAGCCGCGCGGGAGGTACTACCATCGCTTAGCGCAGCACGTGCCTTCCGGATCAACCCTCCGATTGGGCGAACAGCATTCTGCTCAGCCTGCTGTTTTTCGGTCAGCGCCGACTGCTCCTCCTCGAGAACCCGTGCCTGCTCGGCAGCAGCTGCGGCGGATGCCTGCGCCTGCTGTTCGCGCAGGCGCTGCTCCTCGGCAGCCGCGTTGGCGACAGCCAGTTCACGTGATGTCAGATCCGCCACCTGGCGCAAGTGTTCTGAAATGGTTTCCCGTGAGTGGTCGATCCACTGTTGGGCTCTGCCGAGCAGTTCTGGATCAGCCTGCGCAGCCACCGCGTCCCAGCGACGCACGAACTGATCCAGTCTCGGGCTGTACAAGGCGTCGTAAGCGCGGTGGCTGTGGCGTTCGAGGTCCCCCGCGGCCGCATTGATCTCTGCCCGCAAATGCTCGAGCTTTCGGGTTTGATCGAGCAGGAGATCGCGCTTGGACGTCAGGATCTTGTAGACACTTTTGTCATTGCCACCGCGGACATCGCGGATGAGTTGCCGCAGGATGTCCGGATCTTCGATCGCTTGGGCCGCCGTCTGGCGAACCTTGGTCGATGTCGCCGCAACGACCAGCCGGGCCACTGCCTGGACGTCCCGTGCATCTATGGCCGCCTGCAAAGCGCTCTCCTCCGCAGCAGCGACAAGAGCCTTATCGGCTTTATCGGACGCCGCCGCTTGAAGCGTTGATGCCGGAACCGGGGAAAGCGGTGGCGCCTTGCGAAAAAGGCGCGAGAACAATGACATTATTGACCTGCACAGCATTGGGGCCGACGCGCATTCTACCTGCGCTGGGAAGCCTGCTCCATCTGTGTTACCCGGATTCGACCCGAACAGCGACGGTTGTCACTCGGGAACGACTCGTGGCCTTCAGTGCAAGGGCCGGTTTGTGCGCCAGCTACGGGGTCAGGTGCATCGCGAAGCGGCGACTTTGGCGGTGGCCACGTCATGCCAGACCTGAACCTGCCCCCTGAGATCGGACGCCATAAAGCGGCGGGTCAAGCAGCGTGTTTCAGTTTGGCTGCATAGTCGTTGGGTGACAAGTAGCCGAGAGCGGAATGCAATCGGGCTGGGTTGTAGAAGC
>JBOICK010000032.1:0-54440 GCA_050739895.1 Stenotrophobium sp. | reverse complement strand
CCCTTTCACGGTAAGTACCGGGGTTCGAATCCCCGTGGGGACGCCATCGATTTCCAACCTGCTGGTCTGACCGGCAGGTTGATCTGGCAGATAATTGGGGACAGTCCCCAATTACGTGTATTGCCGCAGCCAGATGATAAAGCGCTCCAGATAGCATGAAGGCACCTCCAGTTCAGGAAGGCCTGACATCATCCCGATTTGCAGAAAATCCGATACTGCGGACTGTGCGAAATCTCCATGCGCCGAACGCATTTCGGAAAAAGTCCCAATCCAGTGGATACGCAACTCCGGGGCCAGCAGTTTTCCCAGAACTTTTAACTCGGGCCGGTCATCCTGATTGCGCATCCGTGCCAGTTTCCGGCGCAGGCGCAAGGCGTCGCAGGGATTCAGGTAGGCCAGAGGCACCAGAAAATCCTTGATGGCGTCATTCATATCCGCCCACGACTCAAACCAGCAGATCGTCCTGCCCGGTCTGATCAGGGCCGACTCGATCACGATGCCGAAGGGATACTCCCGGGGATCGCGATCCCCGGCACACCACAGGGCGCGCAGGGCTTCGTCGCGATTCTTGAGCTGCGACCAGGCTGGCGCTGCCGCATTTCCGGAGTGTGCCGGAAACAGGCCAAGCAAAGCGAAAAATGCAGATGCGGGCTTGAGTGCAATGGCAGATGTTGTATTCATGACTGACGCTCTTGGAGAGGGGTGCGCAGTCAGTTTGCAGCAACGATAGCTCATAGAATGAGCCTGCATTATTGGTGCTGCGACAATGCCGTCTTCAGCCTCTCACGTAGCCGTTCGCGCAGTCTCGCGGGGGCCAGGACTTCGACATCCGGCACATGTCGCAGGATGTCCGAAATCAGTTCGCGATCGTCGCCAAAGGGAAACTGCAGGATATAGCGGCCCTTCGCATCGAAATGCGCCGTCTGCTGCGGATGCCAGATCTCGCGCTTGACCCAGCGCGCGCGCTCCGAACTGAATCGCAGCTTGGCGGTCTGCGTCGCGGCTCCGGAGAATATTCCATAGGCGGATGACAGTTTTTTGTCGAGCGCCCTTTCGGAGATTTCTTTTGCCGGCTTCTCCAGCAGAGTTGCCGACGTGATCTCTTCGACGGCGAAGCTGCGGAGATCCTCGCGCAGGTGGCACCAGGCATCGAGGTACCAGTTCTCGCGGTAATGCACGAGCCGCTGCGGCGAGACATCGCGCTGCGTGGTTTTGCCCTCACCGCGCGCAAAGTAGTGAATATGGACCTGCCTGCGCTGTAGCACCGCCTGTGCGATCGCGCCAAAGCAGCTGTGCTCCGGAACGCGCCGTCCGGGACTGATGACGCGGATCCGTTTGCGGATCTCCGCCCCGCCCTGCGTTGAGCCGTCCAGCAGCCCTTCGACGCGTCCCAGCAAAGGTGCAACCGCATCATCCAGCACGCGCTCGCCCATTCCGGCGAGCAAGGTGTGCATGGCTAACAGTGCGTGGATTTCCTCGGCGTTGAACCAAAGTCCGGGCAGTGCATAACGTGGCGCATCGGCCGGCTGATCGAGGCGATAGCCTTGCTGCGCGGCGTCCCAGACGATCGGCGCATGCAGACGATCGCGCAGATATTCAAGATCGCGCTTGAAGGTGGCGAGCGAGACTTCCAGTTCGCCCTGTATCTGTTGCCGGGTGATGATCCGATGCTCATGCAACCGGCGGATGATGCGCTGGAAACGCTCAGTCCGATCCATGGACTCTTTGCATGCCGGAAAACCTCAGTGAGTGCCGTAGAGCTGATGGCTATGGTGCACCTTTGGCTCCCAAAGCGCGATGCCCCGCTCCACCTCGGCCTCGCGAATGACTTCGCCACCATCCACCGAGGCGGTGTCCACGAACGCCGACTCCAGCGTCCGCACCAGTCCGCGGACATTGCCGTGCCAGCGGCATTCGCGGATCGTGCGCCAGGCTTCCGCACTGAGTCCGGCGACGGCGGTCCATGAGGTGCAGCGTGCGGACAGACGCGCCAGGGTTGTGGCAATCACGGCGATCATGTCCTCCTCGCGGGTGGCCAGCTCGGGCACTTCGAGCACGGATGCGCCCATGCGTGTGAACTCGTCCAGGTTCACGGCGTTCTGCAGATGCTCCCAGCTGCGATTGGTCGCGAACAGCAGCGCGGACTCCATCTGCTGCTTGGCGGAGGCGCCATAGGGCAAGTACTGGCCGTTATCCAGCGCCTCCATCAACACTTCCATCACCGCGCCGGTGACGCCATGGCTCTCGTCGAGAAAACACACGCCGTCGCGCGCGTGGGCAAACGCACCAGTGCGCGAACCGGCGCCTGGGAAAGCGCCCGAGACATGCCCGCAAAGCAGTGACTTGATCGCCGCCTTGTCGCCGGTGTTTTCCGCCGAAAGGTTCACCGAGACGAAGCGTCCGCGCTCGCGAACCAGAAAATAGTAATAGGCCAGCGAAGTCTTGCCGCTGCCGGGTCCGCCCAGCAGGCAGCAGCGCATGATGCCGTTCCGGGCGAAGCCGCGGATGCGCGCAACCAGCGCCTGCAGTTCGGGGCTGAAGACATAAAAATTCCGCACCGGACTGTTTTCGACTTCGGTCGACATCGGCATGCGGATGACATTGTCCTCCCGCACCGGCACCAGCCGGCTGTCCAGTTTTTCCGCGACCTCGGCAATATCCTGCGCCAGCAACAGCCGCACGCCGCCGAGGCGGCCTTCATTGGCGCGGCGATCCAGCCAGCGGCCCAGCGCCGCCAGTTGCAGCGGGTTGATGGCAACGATGAGCGTGGTCATCCGCCCATTGCGCCGCGCCGCGAGCACCTGATCGACGAGACCATCCAGCTGCGAAGGTTCGACGAACAGGCTGAGCAGAAAGTCGCTTCTCAGCGGCACGCCGGCGACCGAGGAGCTTATCGGCATGAATTCGCAACGCCCGCCCTCGGGCAATCGCTGCTCGAGTATCGCCAGGTCGTCCGTGGCCCTGAGCGACAGGTCATTGGCGAAGACCTGCAGATACGGCGCGACCTGCGGACTCATGACCTGCTGCACTTCACTGGGGTGATCCGAGTTCTTCCAGAACATGTGAAACTCCTGAACGTGACGACTGCTTCAGGATACGGCGGGTTTCGCAGCGGATTGAGACAGAAACGACCAACGGAGCATACGCGCCGATGAAGCGAAAGCGCCGGGATCAGGCGCGGTCAGATCTGGATGAAATACGGCAGCGCCATCAGCAGCACGCCGATTGCCGCCAGCGCCCAGGAATTCGAGACGAAGAAGGTATACCCGACCAGGCCGATGCCGCTCAGCAGGGGCACCAGTTTTTGCTGCTTGCGTCCGTACATGAAATAGCCGACGCCAATCGAGCTGAACAGCAATCCCAATAACAGCGAAGTGGCGCTACCCGAAAACATGATATTGCCTAGAGGTGGCCATCGAGGAATTTACGCGCCTTGCCCAGCCATGATTCCGTTTCCGGGGTGTGCCGGCCGGCTTCGCCGGTCAGCGTGTCGCCGAACTGGCGTAGCAGTTCCTTCTGTTGTTTGTTGAGCTTGATCGGCGTTTCCACGCGCACGGTGCAGATCAGATCGCCGGCCGGGCCGCCGCGAACGGATTTCACACCCTTGCCGCGCAGCCGGAACTGCTTGCCGCTCTGGCAGCCTTCGGCAATGTGCAGGGTTTCCCTGCCCTGCAGGGTCGGCACATCCTTGTCGCCGCCCAGGGCCGCATCGATGAACGAAATGGGAATCGTGCAGAACAGATCGCTGCCGTCGCGCTCAAAGAAATCATGCGGCCTGACGTTGATCTGCACGTAGAGATCGCCGGGCGCTGCGCCGCGATCGCCAGGCTCACCCTCACCGGACAGACGAATGCGGTCACCGGTATCGACACCCGGCGGAATCTTGACCTCGAGCGTTTTCTCGCGCCGGATCTTGCCGCCGCCGCGGCAGGTTTTGCAGGGATCGGTGACGACCACGCCACGACCGCGGCAATGCGGGCAGCTCTGTTGCAGTACGAAGAAACCCTGCTTGACGCGGACCTGCCCGGCGCCCTGGCAGGTCGGGCATTCACCCGCTTTCTTGCCGGTCGCTGTGCCGTTGCCCTTGCAGCTGTCGCAGGTCTCCATCGTCGGAATGCGAATAGTTTCGGCGGAGCCAAATACCGCCTGCTCCAGCGACAACTCGATTACAAATCGTAGATCGGCACCGCGACGCGGCCCGCTGCTGCGACCGCCACCAAAGATGTCGGAAAAGACATCGCCAAAAATATCGGAGAATCCGCCGCCGCCAAAATCGCCGAAGCCGCCGCCTGCGCCACCGCCGCGTTGCAGGCCCTCGTGTCCATACTTGTCGTAGACCGCGCGCTTCTGCGGGTCGGTCAGAACTTCGTAAGCCTCGTTGGCTTCCTTGAATTTTTCTTCGGCAGTGTGATCGCCGGGCGCGCGGTCCGGGTGATATTTCATCGCCAGGCGGCGATAGGCTTTCTTGAGGTCGTCCTCGCCCGCTTCGCGGGGAACACTGAGGACTTCGTAATAATCACGCTTGCTCATTCTTTTATTCTCGACTCAATCCGGCGGTCCGGAATCAGCCACATTAATGCAACGACCACGTATAGCGCACAGGATATCCAGCGATTGGCGAAAGCCAGTGCGATGGCCGATAGATAGAGCACCAACGACAGCTTGCCCTTGAAATCGTTGCCGACCGCGACGGCGAGCAATGAGTCGCGTCCATCCACAGCGATCATCTGCCATTGCAGCAGCACCCACGCCAGCGCCGGCATCAGTAGCGCAACGCCGTAGACGGCGACGGGTAACTGGGCAAAATGATTTTCACCCATCCATGCCGTGGCGAACGGCACCAGCGATAACCAGAACAGCAGATGCAGATTCGCCCACATGGTGCGGCCGTTGATCCTGCGGACTGCATGAAACAGATGGTGATGATTGTTCCAGTAGATGCCGATGTAGACGAAACTCAGCACATAGCTCAGGAACACGGGCGCCAGCGTCTGCAACGCCGCAAAGTCAGTCCCATGCGGGACGCGCATTTCCAGCACCATGATGGTGATGATGACGGCGATCACGCCGTCGCTGAATGCCTCCAGCCGCCCCTTGCCCACGATCAATCTCCCGCAAACAGCGAGCGCCCGATGCCGGGCGCTCGCACTTCATGCCTGTTGAATCCCGATCAAGCCTTGTTGTCCTTGACCTCGGTGAACTCGGCATCGACGACATCGCCGTCCTTGGCGGCGCCCGGTGCGGGACCGGCACCTGCTTCAGCGCCGCCCGCCGCACCGGCACTGGCCTTGGCGTAAACGCGCTCCATCAACTTGGCCGATGCCTGCGCCAGCGCTTCGGTCTTGCTGGTGATGTCGTCCTTGTCGGCGTTGGCCTTGACCGCTTCACGCAGGCTGGCGATGGCATCTTCGATCGCCTTCTTCTCGTCGTCCTGCACGTCCGCGCCCAGATCCTTCAGCGCCTTCTCGGTGCCGTGAATCATCTGGTCGGCCTGGTTACGGGCGGTGATCAGCTCGTTAAACTTTTTGTCTTCCTCGGCGTTCAGCTCGGCGTCCTTGATCATCTTCTTGATCTCTTCGTCGGATAGGCCGGAGTTGGCCTTGACGACGATTGACTGCTGCTTGCCGGTGGCCTTGTCCTTGGCCGACACGTTGAGGATGCCGTTGGCATCGATGTCGAAGGTCACTTCCACCTGCGGCACGCCACGCGGCGCCGGCGGGATGTCCTGCAAGTCGAACTTGCCCAGCGACTTGTTGGCGCTCGCAATCTCGCGCTCGCCCTGCAGCACGTGCACCGTCACCGCGCCCTGGTTGTCCTCGGCGGTGGTGAAGGTCTCGCTTTTGCGGGTCGGGATCGTGGTGTTCTTGTCGATCAGCTTGGTCATCTTGCCGCCCAGCGTTTCGATGCCCAGCGAGAGCGGCGTCACGTCGAGCAGCAGCACGTCCTTGACCTCGCCGGTCAACACGGCGCCCTGCACCGCAGCACCCACGGCAACGGCTTCGTCCGGGTTGACGTCGCGACGCGGCTCGCGGCCGAACAGGTTCTTGACCACGTCCTGAACCTTGGGCATGCGCGTCTGGCCGCCGACGAGAATGACTTCCTGGATGTCGCCCGCCTTGAGGCCGGCATCCTTGAGCGCGACGCGGCAAGGCTCCAGCGTCTTGTCGATCAGATCGTCGACCAGCGCTTCGAGCTTGGCGCGGGTCAGCTTCATGTTGAGATGCTTGGGGCCGCTGGCGTCCGCCGTCACGTACGGCAGATTGATTTCGGTCTGGGTCGTCGACGACAGTTCGATCTTGGCTTTTTCCGCGGCTTCCTTCAGACGCTGCAGGGCCAGCGCATCTTTTTTCAGGTCGATGCCGGATTCCTTCTGGAATTCGGTGGCGACGTAGTCAATGACGCGCATGTCGAAATCTTCACCGCCGAGGAAAGTATCGCCGTTGGTGGCCAGCACTTCGAACTGGTGCTCGCCATCGACTTCGGCGATCTCGATAATCGAGACGTCGAAGGTGCCGCCGCCAAGGTCGTACACCGCGATCTTGCGATCGCCCTTGACCTTGTCCATGCCGAACGCCAGCGCCGCAGCGGTCGGCTCGTTGATGATGCGCTTCACATCCAAGCCCGCGATCTTGCCGGCGTCCTTGGTCGCCTGGCGTTGGCTGTCGTTGAAATAGGCCGGCACGGTGATGACCGCCTCGGTGACCTTCTCGCCGAGATAATCTTCCGCGGTCTTCTTCATCTTGATCAGTATCTGCGCGGAGATTTCCGGCGCCGACATCTTCTTGCCCTTGGCCTCGACCCAGGCGTCGCCGTTGGCGGCCTTGACGATCTTGTAGGGCACCATCGCGATGTCCTTCTGCACCACGCTGTCTTCAAAGCGGCGGCCGATCAGACGCTTCACCGCGTAGATCGTGTTATGCGGGTTGGTGACTGCCTGACGCTTGGCCGAGCGGCCGACGATGATCTGGCCGTCGTCTGCGTAAGCGACGATCGACGGCGTGGTGCGCTCGCCTTCCGCGTTTTCAATGACCTTGGTGTTGACGCCGTCGAGAATCGCGACGCAACTGTTGGTGGTGCCGAGGTCAATGCCGATGATTTTTGCCATGATGTTGCTCCGTAAATCGGGTTGCTGGTGTTGTCAGAGATGTGGGGTCAAGCGATGCTGATTCAAGGGTTCTGAGGTGGTTGCGCCGACGCCTTCGCCACAATCACCATCGCCGGGCGCAACAGACGCTCATGCAGCTTGTAGCCCTTCTGCATCACCGAAACGACGTGGTTGGGCGCGACCACGCTGGACTCCATCATGGTCATCGCCTGGTGCGCATCCGGATTGAACGGCTCACCGGCCGGATCGAGTTGCTTGACGCCGTTTTTCTCGAAGAACGCCATCAACTGGCGATGGGTCAGGTGCATGCCTTCGGCCAGCGCCTTGACCTGGGCTTCCGGCGCATCGGCGGCCTTGATGCCGAGTTCGAGACTGTCGGCGATGGCGAGCAGATCGTTGAGCAGCTTTTCCGACGCGTATTTGCGTGTGGCATCGGCATCGCGCTCCAGCCGGCGCCGCGTGTTCTCGGCTTCGGCGGCAGTGCGCAACTGCGCATCGCGCGCGGCGGCGACGCGGCTCTCGGCGTCCGCCAGTTGCGCCAGCAGCGCGTCGATTTCAGGTTCCGGGCTGGTCTCGGCGGCAGCCGCATCAGGGTTGATCTGGGCATCCTGTGGCGTATCGCTCATAACGGTCTCTCTAGGGCGTCATTTTTGCCACCCGCTGTAGCGCGTGGATTGACATGGAACGTTTTAAATTATTAACAAAATATAAATTAAGTGTATATATTATAACAATATACACGACAGATCATCCCATAGCGGGCGACCTGAAAACAGCATTTGGGGATCAATTGCCGGCTTTCAAGCCTTGACTGAGCAGCCGCGCGGTCTCGGACACCAGCGGAATGATGCGGCGATACGCCATCCGCGTGGGCCCGATCACGCCAAGCACGCCGGCGATCTCGCCGTCGACGTAATACGGTGCGGTGACGACGCTGCACTCATCGAGCACGCGGTAGCCCGATTCATCGCCGATGAAAATCTGCATGCCCTGCGCTTCCAGGCACTGGTCGAACAGGCTCAGCAGGTCGCGTTTGCGGTCGAGTGCATCGAACAGGCCGCGCAGGCGCGCGACATCGGTCAACTCCTGGAATCCTAGCAGGTTGGAGCCACCGGCCAGCACATAATCCTGCGGCTGTGGCTCGCCGCCGCAGGCGCGTTCGGCCATGCTGACGGCGTCGCGCAATTCGGCATTGACGCGGGTCTGCGCATCAACCACGTCGTCCTGCAGGATGCGGCGCAGGCTGGCGAGTTCGCGGCCGGCGAAGTGCTCGTTGATGAAATTGGCATAGCGCTCCAGTTCGTCGGCGCCATAGTCGCGATCGACATTGAGGATGCGGTTCTGCACCTCGCGCTGGTTGACAACCAGGATCGCCAGTACGCGATGATCGGACAACGGCAAAAATTCAATGCGCCGCAGCACCGCCAGGTTGCGCCGCGGCACCGTCACCACGCCGGCCATGTGCGAGATCGAGGACAGCAATGCGCTCGCCGCCTGCACGCGATCGTCACTGGCGCGATTGCGCGGCAGCAACTCTTCGGCAATGCTGCTGTAAATCTCGTCCGGCAGCGATTCCGGTGCCAGCAGGCTATCGACGAAATAACGGTAGCCGCGCGTGGTCGGCACGCGGCCGGCGGAGGTATGCGGCGAGGCGACGAAGCCGAGTTCATCCAGATCCGCCATGACATTGCGGATGGTTGCCGGCGACAGGCCCAGTCGGGCCATGCGCGACAGCGTGCGTGAGCCAATCGGCTGGCCATCGTGGATGTAGCGTTCCACCAGCATCTTCAGCAGCTCGGCGGCGCGGGGATCGAGAGTCGTATTCATCGGTTCGGCAAGTCCGGTATCAACACCATCGTATAAACACCTCGCAGCTTCGACAAGCTGCGCGCGAACCGCTACTTTATGCGCGTTTCCCATATCCTGATCGCCATGCCTGAATTCAACACCGTCGGACTGATCGGCAAACAGCGCGACGAGCGTGTCGGCCAGACCCTGGCGCAGCTGGTGCAACTGTTGCCGAAACTCGGCTGCGCGCCGCTGGTCGAGACGCCAAGCGCCGCCGCGCTGGCAGGCACCGAGTGCCAGCGGGTGACGCGGCAGGAGCTGGGCCGGCGCTGCGACTTGCTGATTGTGGTCGGCGGCGACGGCACCCTGCTCGCCGCGGCGCGCGAACTGGCCCACACCCGCATCCCGATACTCGGCATCAATCAGGGCCGTCTCGGCTTCATGGTCGATGTCAACCCGCAGGAAATGGAAATCACCCTCGCGCAAATCCTCGGCGGCGATTACGTACGCGAACAGCGACTGCTGTTGCGCACACAGATCCGCCGCGCCGACGGCAGCACCACGACCGGCACCTCGCTGGCGGTCAATGATGTCGTCCTGCGCAATCAGGCCGCGGTGCGCATGCTGGAGTTCGAGACCTGGCTGGGTCCCGAGTTCATCAGCCGGCACCGCGCCGACGGCATCATCGTATCGACGCCGACCGGCTCCACTGCTTATGCGCTGTCCGGTGGCGGCCCGGTACTGCATCCGTCGCTGGACGCGATCACGCTGGTGCCAATCTGTCCGCACACGCTGTCCGACCGGCCGATCGTGGTACGCAGCGACCGCACCGTGCGGCTGGTGCTGGGCGGCGCCGAAGGCACGCGCTCGATGGTCACCTGCGACGGCCAGACCAGCGAAACCCTCAAACCGGGCGACGCCGTAGAAATCAGTCGCGCCGATGAATCGCTGCACCTGATCCACCCACCCAATTACAATTACTTCAACATCCTGCGCGGCAAGCTGCACTGGGGCCGCGGGCAGGCGTGAATCCTGCGCATTTCCGCGCGCCATTAGCCGTATTCCGAAGCTTCATCGCTGCATCAAAAACGACTTCCTGTTGCCGAAACCATGCTGCGCCATCTCACCATCCGCAATCTCGCCATCATCGACGCGCTGGAACTGGATTTTGCCGGCGGCTTCACCACCCTGACCGGCGAGACCGGCGCCGGCAAATCGATCCTGATCGACGCTATCGGCCTGGTCATCGGCACCCGTGCCGACAGCACGCTGGTGCGCGCCGGTCAGGACAAGGCTGAAATCAGCGCCGAGTTCGCGCTCGACGACTCCGGTGCCGCTCGCGACTGGCTGCACGCGCAGGAGATGCTCGATGCCGATGATGCC
This sequence comes from Stenotrophobium sp., assembly GCA_050739895.1. GTDB lineage: Bacteria > Pseudomonadota > Gammaproteobacteria > Nevskiales > Nevskiaceae > Stenotrophobium. The sequence continues at coordinate 44,164 of JBOICK010000032.1, read as the reverse complement.
GCGCTGTGCGTCATCCGCCGCGTGGTATTCGCCGAAGGCCGCACCCGCGCCTTCGTCAACGGCAATGCGGTCAACGCCGGGCAGTTGCGTGAACTGGGCGAACTGCTGATCGAAATTTTCGGCCAGAGCGAAAGCCAGACCCTGCTGCGCGGCGATGTGCAGCGGCGTCTGCTTGACGAGTTCGGTGGCCATGCCGGCGCACTGGATGCGGTCGCCAAAGCCGAGCGCCAACACGCCGAAATCGAGCACAGTATCGAGCGCATCCGCAACGCCGGAGAGCGCGATCCGGCACAACTGGACTATCTGCGTTTCCAGGCCCATGAACTCGAAGCGCTGAACCTTCAGGACGGCGAACTCGAACAGATCGAGAGCGATCATCGGCGCCTTGCCAATGCCGGCAAGCTGATCCGCGACGGCGGCCAGGCGCTGGACCTGCTGTACGGCGGCGAAGCCAGCGTTTATGACCAGTTGGCACGCGTCAGCGGCCTGCTCGGCGCATTGGCGCCGATCGACGAGGAATTCAGCGCAGCACTGGCGCTGTCAGATGCCGCGCAGACGCAGGTCCGCGAAGCGGCGGACGTGTTGCACCGCGTGCTCGACAAGCTTGACCTCGATCCTGATCAACTGGCGCAACTCGATCGCCGTCTCAGCGGCATCCATGATCTGGCGCGCAAGCACCGCGTTAAACCGGCGGAGTTGTCGCAACGGCTCACCTCGCTAAAAGCCGAACTCGACGAACTCGAACACGCGGCGGGCCGCCTGGTCGAACTCGAAGGTCAGCGCGAAGCCGTGCTCAAGACCTATCGCACGGCTGCGCAGAAACTCAGCAGCGAACGCGGCAAGGCGGCGAAAAAATTCAATGACAGCGTGACCACCATCGTGCGCCAGCTCGGCATGGCCAGCGCGCAATTCATCGCCGTGGTTGAAAAAGTGGACGGCGACAAGCCGCGCGCGCATGGCGACGACGATATCCGTTTCGATTTCAGCGCCAACCCCGGACAGCCGCCGCGCGCGCTGGCTAAAGTCGCATCCGGCGGCGAACTGTCGCGCGTGTCGCTGGCGATCCAGGTCACCGGCAGCCAGAACAGCGGCGCGGCGACGATGATTTTCGACGAGGTCGACGCCGGCATCGGCGGCGGCACCGCCGAAATCGTCGGCCAGAAACTGCGTGCGCTCGGCACCCACCGTCAAGTGCTGTGCGTAACCCACCTGGCCCAGGTCGCTGCACAGAGTCGGCAGCAGTTCGGCATCCGCAAGGAGGTCAAGGCCGGCCAGACCTACACGCGCGTGCAGCCGCTGGCTGACAAGGATCGTGTCGAAGAACTGGCGCGCATGCAGGGTGGCGTCGAGATCACACCAGCGGCACTGACTCATGCCCGCGAGTTGTTGAAACGGGCCGTTACCGGCTGAAACACTCGCCCGCTATAGGCTCCTAGGCGGCAACTTTTGTTATATAATATATAATAATTATATATCTATATTATATTTTATAACAATCGTAATACTCAACCTGTCGACAGCGGATGCTGATCTGCGCCGGCATTGCGACCCGCAAAAGCGCCGCTGCTATTTCTTGACGTCATCCACCGCATCACGCGAAGCATGACCGATATCCGTGGCGGCGGCCTTGGCGCCGTGCCCGACGCCCTTGGCGACATCGCGGCTGGCATGGCCGATTTTCTTGGCGACATGGCGCGTGGCATGCCCGACTTTCTTCGCCGCCTTGCGCGTTGCGTGACCTACCGCGACGGCGTCTTTTTTGACTGCGTGACCGACTTCCTTCGCATCGTGTGCGACGACATGTCCGGTCTCGGTGGCATCGGCCTTGATGGTCTGAGCAGCCTCATCGGAAAAAGCCGGCGCGGTGGCCAGCAGCGCTAACGCTGCCAGTGAAATCATAGTTTTACGATTCATCGTTAATTCCTTTTGCTCAGATGCTCTTGCGGGTTTGAACGAGCTTCAGGTGTGGGCAGTTCTCGCGCACACATTCACCATACATTATCAAACTGTGGTCGCGCAGCCTGAAGCCGAGTTCGCGCGCCTTCTCGTGCTGACGGCGCTCGATCACCGCGTCCTCGAATTCATTGACGTGTCCGCACTGGCTGCACACCATGTGGTCGTGGTGGTCACCGCGTTCCAGTTCGAACACGGCGTGTCCGCCTTCAAAATGATGGCGCTTGACCAGCCCCGCCGACTCGAACTGGGTCAATACGCGGTAAACGGTGGCAAGCCCCACATCCTCGTCCGAGTCCCGCAGGTTGCGGTAGATATCTTCTGCCGACAGATGGCGGGTGGCACTGTTTTCGAGCATTTCCAGAATCTTGATGCGCGGCAGCGTCACCTTGAGGCCGGCATTGCGAATATCGGAGGATTCCACGGAGGATGCCCATTGCTAAGCGGATTTTGGGTATTATCGCACTCCCCTCAGATGCGGCAAACCAAATGCGCGTTATCCTCATTCTTGCTCTGGCGCTGGGCCTCGGCGCCTGTTCGCTGATCTACAAGCTGCCGACCCGTCAGGGCAATGTGCTCGAACAGAAACAGCTCGATCAACTGAAGCTGGGCATGACCCGCGACCAGGTCAAGTTCCTGATCGGAACGCCGGTGGCCGCCAGTCCATTCACTCATGACCACTGGGACTACATCGGCTATTACCGCTCGCCTCGCGGACAGGTCAGCGACCGCCTGGTCACGCTGTATTTCGACAACGACAACAAGCTGACCCGCATGGACGGCGTCGAGGAAATGACCAGCAACAAGGGCGCGGGCACGGTTGATGCCAAGACCGCGCTGGAAGAAAAACAGAAGGATGCGCTGGAAGCGGAGCGCGCCAAGAACAAGAACGATCCGCACAATACCGGCGTCGTGATCCATCCGCCGCAGCCGGAAACGCCCGCCACGCAGGACCCGGACGAGATTCTTAATCCCTGATCCTGTGACTTTCCGTCAATCGCGTGGTCAGCGCCGACGCGCTGAGGCCGCGCGTTGCCGGCGCACAACCTTGGGATCGGCCAGCAACTCGCGGTAAATCTCGATACGGTCGCCGTCATCGAGGATTTCATCCAGTCCGACCCGCCGCCCGAAAATGCCAACCGGGCAAAGCGCCGGATTGATCTGGGGAAAGCGCTGCCAGATGTCGCAGCTGTCGAGGGCATCGCGGACACGCGCGCCCGGCTCAAGCCGCAGCGTCAGCAGCACTTGCTCTCCGGGAGTCGCGCAGACCACTTCGACCGTGAAAAGCGCCCCATGCACGTTACGGACTCCACAGCGAAGTGAGCCAATCGAGCAGGCCGGTGGAGTAGATCAGCAATACGATCAACGCGATCCGCGTCGGATAGCGCATGGCATTGGACCAGGTATTGAACAACCATGAATCGCGTTGACCGAAGGCGGCCTGGGACAGATCGCGCGGCATGATGCGCGAGGCAAAAATGCAGATCAGCAGGCCGCAGGCCGGGGCGAACCAGCTGGCGGTGAGGGACTGCACCCACTCAAAGAAGTTGAGTCCGAACAGTTTCACCCCGCTCAGCACGCTGAACGACAGCAATGACCCCAGGCCAATCAGCCAGATCAGCATCGCGCTGGTGGTTGCCGCGAAGACCCTGGTGGTGCGCTGCCAGTCCTGGATAAAGCGCGTGATCGGCTCCAGTAGCGTCACCGCCGAACACATCGTGATCAGGAACATCATGGTGTAAAAACCTGCCGCCAACAGCGCGCCGGCCAGATTCGGCGGCAACGCCTGCGGCAAAACTTCCATCGTCAGCGCCAGCCCAGGAGCGGGCTGCAGGCCTGCATTGAAGATCAGGATAAAGAGCGCGCTACCGGCAATCAGGCTGAATACGGTGTCCATCGCAATCACCAGCAGCGCCATGCGCTTGAGCGGAGCATTGGCCGGCAGGTAGCTGCCCAGCGCCAGCATCACGCCCATGCCCAGTCCTGTCGTGAAGAACGCCTGGTGCAGCGCCACCAGCGCACCGCGCCAGCCGAATTTGCTCAGACTCGGCGTCAGCAGGTAGCTCAGCGCGCTCCCGGATTTATCGTGCGACAAGGCATAGCCACATATCGCAATCGCCAGAATGAAGGCTGCCGGCGCCATGCGTCTGGCCGCGTGTTCAATGCCCTCGCGCACGCCGTGCGCCACGATCAGGCAGGCAATCACCATGAACATCGTGTGCCAGGTCAAGCCACGTTCAGGGTCCTGCGCCAGCCCGAGAAATATGTGCTGTGCCCGCTCCGCGCTGATGCCGCTGAGCAGCCCCGTCGCACCGCGGATGGCATAAGCCGCGCTCCATCCCGCAATCACGCTGTAAAAGGACAGGATCAGCGTGGCGCTGACCAGCGCCAGTCCACCGACCAGTACCCAGGCGCGGCGCGCATGCGCAGCTTCCGCCAGCCGCGCGAATCCGCTGACCAGGTCGTCGCGCATCCAGCGCCCCAGCATCCACTCCGTCACCAGCAGCGGCAGGGCCACCACCAACAGCGCCGCAATATACGCCGCGAGGAATACCACACCACCGTATTCACCCATCAGATACGGCAGCCGCGCGACATTACCAATACCCATCGCAGCGCCGCCGGCCACCCACACGAACGCGCGTGAGGAGGTCCAGTGGCCATAGCTGCTTTCGCGGATATTCATGCCCGTAGTGTAGCGGCCTCGGCCTATAATTTGCCGATGAGCAAAAACAAAGAAGAAAAGGAAGCCCCGCGCCTCATCGCCGTGAACCGCCGTGCACGGCATGACTATTTCATTGAGCAAACATTTGAGGCTGGAATCTCGCTGATGGGCTGGGAAGTGAAGAGCTTGCGCGACGGCAAAGCGCAGATCACCGAAGCCTATGTGATTCTCAAGAGTCGCGAAGCCTTCCTGATCGGGGCACATTTCACACCGCTGAACAGCGCTTCCACCCACGTCAATCCCGATTCGACCCGCACTCGCAAACTGCTGCTGCACGAACGCGAACTGTCGCAGCTGGTCGGTAAAGTCGAGCGCGCCGGTTACACCGTGGTACCGCTGGACATGCACTGGACCCACGGCCGCGCCAAGCTCGCCATCGGTCTGGCCAAAGGCAAGAAACAGCACGACAAACGCGCCACCGAAAAAGACCGTGACTGGGATCGCGAAAAAGCACGCGCGATGCGCCACGACCGCTGAACCAAGTGCCAGTGTGGTAGTCTTATCACTGCTTTCGGGGGCGACCTGGCTTCGACGGTGACTGGAAAGCTGACGTGCATGCCGAGCTGCGGTGGATCTCGTAAAACTCTTCCGCAAACAAGCTAGTTGCGAACGACTCCAACTACGCCCTCGCCGCTTAAATCCGGCGAGCGTCTGACCGGAAGGTGTTGATACCCCCGAATCAGATGTCGACTCTTATCAACTCGCGGCAAGGTAGGCCACTGGCCAAACCGCTAAATCTCTAAAGTGGATAAGCTGCAACGATCCGTGCCCATCCGGGAGTTGCCGACGAAAATCAATGATTGGGCTACGCATGTAGATCGAAGGACGGAAGGTTGTCGGACGGGGGTTCAATTCCCCCCGCCTCCACCAACTTGGTGCTAGTACCGGCCACCGTTGCCTAAGTCAGACTAACAAAGTCAACGACTTAGACGCGGTGGCTTTTTATTGCCTGCCGCCCCGTCAGTCAGAATCGGGCACCGCTGGACACCATGAAGGCACCACAGGGGCACCAAACGCCCACGGGGGTTTGGGGCGCAGCCCCAAGGTAGCGAAGCGGAAACCAGCTCAGTCCGACGCTCCGCGCAGCTCGTCCGCGTTTGCGAAGTCCGTCCCCAGCACAATCCCTCTCTGCGCCTCGGAAAACGCTTCTGGGTCGATGCTGGGAGGTCGAGCATCGGGCTGGATCGCCTGTAACGAGGTCCACGGCCCCGAGAAGGCCCCACTACTGCCGAGCGTAGCGAGTCAGGGTGGGGCCGCCGAAGGCGGCCCGCTTCCTTGTCTAAATAGTAACAACTCAACCGAGACCACCCCTAAAGAGCCTCAGAAACTCACTCCCGGCGCGGCTCGTACCGCCTACGCCCTGCAAGAAAACGTTCGCCACTTGGCTGAGACTTTTGGGATTGAAAATCTTGGATTCCTGACGCTGACTTTTGCGGATCACGTCACCGATGTCCGTGAGGCGTCGAGGCGCTTTAATTCACTGGCTGGACACGTTCTGCGAGAACGCTACCGGGCCTTCGTTCGGGTGCTGGAACGGCAGAAGTCCGGGCGTATCCATTACCACTTGCTGGTTGCTTTGCCCGCAGGCGTTGATATCCGCACCGGCGTCAACTTCGCTGAGATCGAACAGCAGAACTACAGTTCCGCACTTCCTGCGCTTCGTACTGAATGGGCCTTCTGGCGTCGCACGGCCAAACTCTACCGCTTCGGAAGAACGGAGCTACTGCCGATCTACTCCACGTCCGAGGCCATCGGCAAATACGTGGGCAAGTACATCTCGAAGCATCTGCACCAGCGTGAGGAGCGGGACAAAGGCGCGCGTCTGGTGACCTACTCCGGGCCGGTCAAGGTGCGCACGCGGTTCGCATGGGTGTCGCCGGGAGCAAGGCGCTGGCGTCTGAGTCTTGGTGCACTGTGCTGGGGCTTCTACGAAGCCGGAAGAATCCCGTTCCCCAATGAGCAAGGCATGCGCTTGGCATTTGGGCCTCGATGGGCGTGGCACTGGAAGGATGTTATCGCTGGTGGTGCTGCGTGATGGTATCCTGTATTACCCCAATCGTGAGCGCAAAACATGACACGTAAAATAGCCCCCGTACTACCGCCCGCGGATGATCTGGTAAAGATTGTTTCCGATGCCATCACAAATTTTGAGGGCCAGGCGAACGAGGTCGAAAGCGCAATTGGGATGTTGTTTATGGGGCATGCGTTTGGCTGGCGCGTGCTTTATATCGTCCACTCGATTGCAACCGTTCGGAAATATGAGGGCATTCTTGGGATCGTCGCTAAGGATGTTTTTCCGGAAGAAACTGCGTTATCACGCCGCTCTCCAGCATTCAAGCTGCTCGTTGGTGTGTCGAATTTCTGGAAAGCTGTGAAGGGCATCAATGCACCGGAGGGGTTTCGCGACAAATCGATTGCACTTAGGTAAATTTGACATTGTCCTAGGGCAATATTACTGTGCATCCACGTCATCGGCATTCAACGTGGAGAAGCAACAGTGGTCACCAATGCAGCAGCCCCCGGACTCCCGGGATTTATCTGGGTAACAATCGAAAAAGCCTCAGAGCTTCTCGGCCTTACCCGCCAAGCCATCTATGCCCGCATCAAGCGTCGTGAGTGGCGTGAGGGTTCCGAGTATCAGAAGCGCGGCCATCGCGTGTTCATCAACATGCCAGCGGTCTACGCATGGATCGAACAGGCATAAGCAGCAAGCGGGGGCACTGCCAGCTTTCGTTCGTCTACCTCGGCGACCGTTATCGCATCGTGCTTCCTGGCCTCTTATTCGAGAGACCATCAGACCGCAAAGCAGCGGCGCGCATCCTTGCTTCTGCCAAGCGGGACATTGACCTGGGGAAGTTCTATTTCCCGGATCACTTCCCAGACCACCCGGCTGCTGCACGCTTTCGCAAAGGGCATCAGATCAAGATCGGTGATGCACTTAGACAGTGGCTACTTGCGAAGCGTCCAACCGTAGAGCCGACGACCTACCACGGTTATGAGAAGGATACGGTTTATCACCTCCTCCCTAACTTCGGTGAACACCGTCTTTCTGAACTGCGCACGTCCGACGTTGAGCAGTGGCTTCAAGACCTTGATGTCTGCGGCAAGACGAAGAACAACATCCTGATACCGCTTCGCTCCGTCTTCCGCCAAGCATTCCGAGACGAGAAGATTGAGCGCGATCCGATCGAGAAGATTCCGTTGTTCCAGCATCGTGCGAAAGAGCCTGATCCACTCTCATGTGCAGAGATTGAGGCCGTCCTCAACGCTTGCGAAGGCCAGATACAGAACATCATTGAGTTCGCAATCTGGACAGGACTACGAACATCTGAACTGATCGCAGTTCGCTGGACCGATGCGGATTTAACAGCCGGCAAAGTGCATGTCCGTCTGACTCGCACCAGGCAGAGCGAAAAGAGCCACGGCAAAACGGCCACCGCTATGCGTGCGGTTGATCTGCATCCGCAGGCCCGCGAAGCCCTGCTACGGCAACAGCAGTACACCCAAGGCAAGACTTTCGTATTTGATAATCCCCGAACTGGCGAACCGTGGAAGCATGACGGCCCATATCGCAAAGTTGCTTGGGCGCCGGCGCTGGCAAAAGCTGGGGTGAAGTATCGACCTGCATACCAAAGCCGTCATACCTTCGCCTCAATGCTGCTTAGCGCCGGCGTCGAGCCGATGTACGTGGCGCAGCAGATGGGGCACCGCGATTGGGGCATGATCCGCAAGGTTTACGGCCGCTGGATGCCGGAGCACTCCCAGACCCAGCAAGCCCGGATTGCAGCGATCTGGGCACCCACAAGGCACCAGAATCATGCAAAAGCTTGATTCTGAAAGTGTAGGAACTCGGTTCAATTCCCGCCTCCACCAACTTGGTGCTAGTACCGGCCACCTCTGCCTAAGTCAAACTAACAAATTCAATGACTTAGGCGCGGTGGCTTTTTCTTGCCTGCCTTCGCATCAATCAGAATCGGGCCCCAGCGGGCACTGTGAAGGCCACAGGAAGGCCACAGAGTCGAGGGGCTTGGGGCGCACCCCTGATTTCATGAGGCCTTTTCCAGCAACTGCCGAACAACAGGCTCCATTGCCTTGAGTCCGGCAGCCCACCCAATCGCCAGGGACTCTTCAACATTTTTCCCGTCAACATGCCGCGCCTTGAGCGCGAAAAGCGCACCGACACGGTTGCTGCTGGCGCAGTGCACAAGCACTTCGCCGTCGACATCGATTGCTTCGTGCAGGCTGCGCGCACTGTCGGCGGTCAGATCGCCGGGACCAGCCACCGGAATGTTTACATAGCGCATGCCCAACTGGCGCATCAGCGCCGCTTCGTCGTATGTGCAGGCTTCGCCCGGCGGACATAAATTCACCACCGTGGTCACGCCCAGCGCCTTGAGTGCGGCGAAGTGCTCGAATGCCGGACGGCCGCCTGTGATGATGCGCGGGAACGGCGTGGCGACGTTGGAAATCGTGGGCAGTTTTTTTTCGTTCATGTGCGATATCCGGCTTCCATTGTTGCGGAATTCTATTACCAAGCCTGCTACTGCGTGAGATACCGGAGCTTCGGATAAAATGCACGCCGCTCCCTCAAGTCCCTTGTCCATGTCCGAGATTTCCCTGCCGGCGCCGCTGTGGCGCCGCCTCGCCGCTGCCTTCTACGACGGCCTGCTGCTGCTTGCGATCTGGATGTCGATCGCGGTCATCGAAGAAATCGTGCGCGACAGCCTGCTCAAATTGCCGCGTAATTTCCGTGCGCTGCAGTTGTACATGTTTTTCGCGGGATTAGCATTTTTTGGCTGGTTCTGGACTCACGGCGGCCAGACGCTAGGCATGCGCGTGTGGCATTTGCAGGTCCGACGCGGCGATGGCGCGGCACTGCGCTGGCCAATCGCCGCCGTGCGTTACACGGTTTTGCTGCTGGCCTGGGGAGCTGCGATCTATCCGCTGCTGTTGCGGTTACCAGCAGTAGCGAAATGGCCGCTCGCCTCGGAAATGTCGGCAGTCTGCATCGGGTCACTAGCACTGGGACTACTGCTGTTCCAACTCGATGGCCAGCGCCGGGCGCCGTGCGATTTTATTGCCGGGACAGTGGTGGTCACCGTTCCGAAAACCGGCTCAGCGGACACGTCCAAGTCGGTAGACAGCGGTCGCACCCAGAAGCAATGACGGCAATGCTGCCGCCAACGCTGGCGGCCAGTGGTAGACCTCGCCCAAATTGGCCGAGACCTCGTTGATGACATAGAAGCCGACGCCGACAAGTATGCCGACCAGCAATCTCTGTCCAGCGCCGCTGCTGCGTAACGAGCCGAGCACAAACGGCACCGCAAACAACATCATGGTCATGACCGTAAACGGCGCCACCAACTTGCGCCACAACTCCAGACGATAGTTCGCCGAATCCAGACCATTGGCTTCAAGGTAGCGAATCAGCCGTACCAGCCCCGGCATGGCGATGCTCTCGGACTCCAGGACGAACAGGCGCAGCACATCGGGCGACAGCGAGCCGGCCCATTGCATCTGCGGCACCTGCGAGGTCGTGGTGGAAGCACCGGACAAATCGGTGCGGTTGATACCGGTGAAAATCCAGTGGCCATCCTGGTAACGGGCATCATCGACATGCAGGTCCGAACTCAGGCTCATGTCTGGTGCCAGCATGAAAATTTCCACATCGGCGACATGATCCTCGGTGATCAGCCGGCGTATGTGGAAGATGCTGCTGCCATCGCGCAGCCAGACGCTGTGGCCGCCCAGTCCAGGCTCGATGCCCGTGCGCGCGGCGGTGCGGTAACTTTCCGCAGCGCTATTGCCCACAGGCGCTAGCCAGTCGCCCAAAAGCAGCCCGACGATGCCCAGTAGCAATCCTGCCAAAAGGGTTGCGCCGCCAATGCGCGCCAGCGACACGCCGGCGGCACGCATCGCTGTCAACTCGCTCTGCGCAGCCAGCGCGCCGAGTCCCATCAGCGTGCCAAGCATGGCGATGATCGGCAGCAGCGTATAAAGCCCGGCAGGCATTTGCAGCAGGGTGTAGACCATCAGCTGAAATACGCCATAGCTGCCCTGCCCGGTATCACCGATGCCGGAGACAAACCCGATGAACGAATAGATTGCGATCAGCGCGAGTCCGACTATCGCGGTAAATCCGAGGATGTGCAGGACGATGTAGCGGTCAATGATTTTCATGCGCGGCGCCACCAGCCGGAACGGCGCGCAATCAGCGTCAGCGCCACCGCCAGCATCAGCAGGTGCGCCCACCAGAGCCCGGTTGCGGAGGACAACTGGCCCTTGGCGATCCAGGCCTGCCCCATTGCAATCAACTGCGAATAAACCAAGTAGACCAGTATGCCGATGACCAATTTGCCATAGCGGCCCTGGCGCGGACCGATGTGCGACAACGGCACTGCAAGCAGGGCAAGAATCAGCACCGAAAGCGGAGTCGCCAGGCGCCACTGCAATTCCGCCTGGTCCTCGGGATCATGCGAACCCAACAACGCACTGGTGCGATAAAGCCTGCGCTTGTCGGTTGTAAATACAAAATCCGGCGGCTGTAGCCGTGTTGAAAATTGCGCGAAGCGCATGACATCGAACTGCCGCTGACCCGGCACACCGCGGTAACGGTAGCCGTTCGTCAGGGTCACTTCGCGCTCACCGGTCTCTGGATTGGCAACCTGACTGCCGCCCTGGGCGACCACAATCGTGTCTCCACCTTTTTCGTGGATGCGTGCGAACACCGAACCCAAATGCTGACCCTTGGCATCCATGGTGGCGGTATAAACCGTGGCCCGCCCGCCGGCCACTTCCTTGAAGTGACCTGACTCGAATGGGTTGTATTGCACGAATCGCGCAGCATCCTTGGAAACATACTCCGCCGTGCGTCCCGCCCATGGGCCGATAAAAAATGCCAGGGCCGCGGCGAGGATTGCGAGCAGCACGCCAAGTGCAATGAACGGCCGGTACAAATGCGCCATGCTCACGCCACAGCCGCTCATGGCAGCGACTTCGTTGTCTTTGTAGAGCCGGCCCAGCGCCAGCATGATTGCCAGCAACAGAGAAACCGGGATCAAAATCGCCAGGTACTGCAGGCTCGACAAAGCGACCACTTCAAACAGCAAATCCCGCGGCAGGATACCGCTCGCCGCCTCGCCCAGAAAACGCGCGAAACGAGTGGCCAACATAATGGCCAGCAGCACCAACGTCACCGCCAGCCAGGCGCCACCGGCCTCGCGTAGCAGATAGCGGTCTAGGATACCGGCTCTCATGGCTTTTCGGTCAGGAACATGATCGGATTATGCCCATTTCCGTTGACGCACTGAGCTTACTGCCGTTACCGGGCAATAAATGATTGAAACAAAAAAGCGTCTTCGGTTTCCCGAAGACGCTTTTGCAACAGACAAGTCAGGTACGCGCCACGCCGTCCGCGTTCTGTAGCGCGGCGATACGGACTTCAAGCGGCGGATGTGTCGCAAACAAACTGGCGACACTGCCGCCTTCGCGAATGCCAAAAGCCGTCATCAGCTTGGGCAGTTCGCTAGGCACTTCGTGCGCCGTTTGCAAGCGCTGCAAGGCAGCGATCATCTTGCGCTTGCCGGCCAAATACGCACCACCCGCATCCGCACGGAACTCGCGCTGGCGCGAAAACCACGCCACGATCATGCTGGCCAGGAAGCCCAGCACGATCTGCATCACGATCACCGTGATCATGTAGCCGAAACCACCGCCACGGCTGCGGTTGTCACCGCGATTGAGTGCGCCGTCAACGACATACCCAATCACGCGCGACAGGAAAAATACGAAGGTATTGACCACGCCCTGCACCAGCGTCAGCGTCACCATGTCGCCATTGGAAACGTGCGTGATCTCATGTCCGAGAACCGCCTCCACTTCGTCTTGACTCATTCCGCTGAGCAGGCCGGTAGAAACGGCGACCAGGGAACTGTTCTTGGTCATGCCGGTGGCGAAAGCATTGGGTTCCGGAGAATCAAAGATCGCGACTTCGGGCATGCCGATGTTGGCGGCGCGTGCCAGACGCTCCACCGTGTTCAATAGCCACATCTCCGAGGAACTGGTTGGTTGGGCGATAACCCTGGCGCCTGTCGTGCGCTTGGCCATCCACTTGGACATGGCCAGTGAAATGAATGCGCCGCCAAACCCGAATACTGCCGAAAAACCCAGCAGCGCCGGCAGGTTAAGACCATTGGCCGTGAGGTAGTGATCAAAGCCCAGCACGGAACAGACGATGGACAGCACCACCATGATGGCGATGTTGGTCACGATAAGCAGGAAGATACGTTTCATGGCAATAGGAAAGAAGTTGCAGTGAAAAAGATATATGCGCGCTTTGACCGGAATTTCAAGGCTTAATTCCCGGTTTGCGATTTACCGGGCTCCGCGTACATCGTGTCCACGCGCTGAAACCCGCGTGGCAGATGGCCGCCGCGCGAAGCACGAGCGCCGGCATAAGTTTCCAGGTCGGAAGGCTTGAGGGTCAGGGTACGTTTTCCGCAGACCAGCGTCATGCTGGTACCGGCAGCGACGACGCAGGCGGCGAGGATACGATCTTCGCCCTTCAGGCTGATCAGCTTGTTACCCTTGCCCTTGGCCATTTCCGGCAACTCGGAAAGTGGGAACACCAGCAGCCGCCCTTCTGCCGTCGCCAGCGCGTAGCGATCGGTAGCCGGGTCACGCAGCGGCGCGGGCAACAGCGCCGTGGCGCCCGCTGCCACCGTCACCACCGCCTTGCCGGCGCGATTGCGCGCCTGCAATTCACCCAGTTGCGTATAGAAACCATAGCCCTGGTCACTGGCAAGAGCAAACCGTTCAGTGGGCTCGCCAAGCATCATCGCCACAATCCTGCCGCCATCCTGCAAATCCAGCTTGGTCGTCACCGGCTCGCCCTGCGAGCGCGCCGACGGCAGTTCGCGCGGATTGAGGGTGTAGCAGCGGCCGCGGCTATCCAGCAAAACCAGCAGATGATTGGTTCGCCCCTGCGCCATGCACATGAATTCGTCACCGGCCTTGTAACTCAGGGTCTGCGGATCGAGCTCATGCCCCTTGCCGGCGCGTATCCAACCGGCCTTGGACAGCACCACCGTGATCGGCTCAGCAGGCAGAATTTCAGTGGCTTCCAGTGCCTGTGCTGGCGGTCGTGCATTTATCGGACAGCGGCGCTCGTCGCCGTATTTTTTCGCGTCTTCGCGAATCTCTTCCCCGATCAGTTTCTTGAGCTTGTCGTCGTTGCCCAGCAGCTCTTCCAGGCGCGCGCGCTCAGCGGCCAGCTCAGCTTGCTCGCCGGTGATCTTCATCTCCTCCAGCTTCTGCAAGTGGCGCAGTTTCAGGTCGAGAATCGCTTCGGCTTGAATATCGGTGAGCCCAAAGGCGCGCATCAAGCCAGACTTGGGTTCCTCTTCGTAGCGAATGATGCGGATCACTTCATCGATGTTGAGGAATGCGATCAACAAGGCATCGAGGATATGCAGACGGTCGTTGACCTTCTGCAAACGATGATTCAGGCGGCGCGTGACGGTGGCGAAGCGGTAATCCAGCCACTCGGTCAGTATTTCGCGCAGGTTCTTGACCTTGGGACGGCCATCCAGGCCAATCATGTTGAGATTGACGCGATAACTCTTTTCCAGATCAGTCGTGGCAAACAAGTGCGTCATCAGCGCATCGGCGTCCACGCGATTCGAGCGCGGAATGATCACCAGCCGTGTCGGATTTTCGTGATCGGACTCGTCACGCAGATCCTCGACCAGCGGCAATTTCTTGGCGCGCATCTGTTCGGCAATCTGCTCCAGCACCTTGGCCGGCGAGACCTGGTGCGGCAGCGCCACAACGATGATGTTGCCAGTATCCTCGTCACGCTCCCAGCGCGCCCGCGCGCGGATCTGGCCGGTGCCGGTCTGGTACACCTTGAGCAGGTCGTGTGGCTCGGAAACGATCTCGCAGCCAGTCGGATAATCCGGCCCCGGCACGAACTCGCATAGCGTCTCGACATGCGTATTGGGATGTTTGAGCAGATGCAGGCAGGCCTGCGCCAGTTCACGCAGGTTGTGCGGCGGGATATCAGTGGACATGCCGACCGCGATACCCATCGTACCGTTGACCAGGATATTGGGCAGGCGTGCCGGCAACAGGCGCGGTTCCTGCAATGAGCCGTCGAAATTCGGCGCCCATTCCACCGTGCCCTGATCGACTTCGGCGAGCAGTGTCTGCGCGTAGCCGGTCAGGCGCGATTCGGTATAGCGCATCGCCGCGAAGGATTTGGGATCGTCCGCAGAACCCCAGTTGCCCTGCCCGTCGATCAACGGATAACGGTAGGAGAACGGCTGCGCCATCGTCACCATCGCTTCGTAGACGGAAGTGTCGCCGTGCGGATGGAACTTGCCGATGACATCGCCGACCGAGCGCGCCGATTTCTTGTGCTTGGACTGCGCTGACAATCCGAGTTCCGACATCGCGTAAATGATGCGGCGCTGCACCGGCTTGAGTCCGTCTTCGACATGCGGCAACGCGCGATCCAGCACTACGTACATCGAATAATCGAGGTAGGCCTTTTCCGCAAAAACGCGCAGCGATACGCGTTCTGTTTCCATGATTTCAGTTGTCATTGCTCAAACCTCGGCCTTGTCGCCTTCGCGCTCCAGCCAATCCTTGCGATCGTTGGCGCGTTTTTTTGCCAGCAGCATGTCCATCAGTTCATCAGCAGGCGTGTCATCAAGCGTGAGTTGAACCAGGCGACGTGTGTCCGGTGTCATCGTTGTCTCGCGCAGTTGCAGCGGATTCATCTCGCCCAAGCCCTTGAAGCGCGTGACACCGACCTTGCTGCGGTTGCCCTCCGCTGAGAGACGATCAAGGATGCCGTCGCGTTCGGACTCATCCAGCGCGTAGAACACCTGCTTGCCGGCATCGATGCGGAACAGCGGCGGCATCGCGATGTAGATGTGTCCGGCCTCGACCAGCGGACGGTAATGCTTGAGGAACAGCGCGCACAACAGCGTGGCGATGTGCAAGCCATCGGAATCGGCATCAGCCAGCACGCAGATTTTGCCGTAGCGCAAACCCGTGATATCGGCACTGCCGGGATCGACGCCGATGGCAACGCTAATGTCGTGGATTTCGTTGGAGCCGAGCGCTTCGTTGGCATCGACTTCCCAGGTGTTCAGGATTTTTCCGCGCAGCGGCATGATCGCCTGGGTGTCGCGGTCACGCGCCTGCTTGGCGGAACCCCCGGCGGAGTCGCCTTCGACCAGGAACAACTCGGTTTGCGAAAGGTCGGTGGAGACACAATCCGCGAGCTTGCCGGGCAGCGCCGGTCCGCTGGTGATTTTCTTTCGCACTACCTGCTTGGCCAACTTGAGTCGCGCGTTGGCGTTGGCGATCACCAGTTGTGCCACCTGCTCGCCCTGCTCCGGATGCTGGTTGAGCCACAGCGAAAACGCATCGTGCACGACGCCACTGACGAAAGTGGCGGACTCGCGCGAAGACAGGCGCTCCTTGGTCTGGCCCGCGAACTGTGGATCCTGCATCTTGACCGACAGCACGTAGCTGCAGCCCTGCCAGACATCCTCCGGCGTCAGCTTGAGCCCGCGCGGCAGCAGATTGCGGAATTCGCAGAACTGGCGCAGCGCTTCCGTGAGGCCCGTGCGCAAGCCGTTGACGTGAGTACCACCCTGCGGCGTCGGAATCAGGTTGACGTAAGCCTCGGCCACGGCCTCGCCACCGCCGTTGAGCCACAGCAGCGCCCATTCGACTTCCTCGCGGGTCGCGGCGAATTTGCCGATGAAGGGTTCGGCGGGAATCGTCTCCGAACCTTTCAGCGTGTCGAGCAGATAATCCTGCAGTCCGTTCTCGTACTGCCAACTCACCTGCTCCTTGCCAATCTGGTCGTCCAGCGTCACGCGCAGGTTGGGGCACAGCACCGCCTTGGCACGCAGGATCTGTTTCAGGCGCGGGATGGAAAATTTGGCGGTGTCGAAATATTTCGCATCCGGCCAGAAACGCACCGTGCTGCCGCTGCGATTCTTGGCAACACTGCCGATGGCTTTGAGCTCGCTGGCCTTGTTGCCGTCGCGGAACTCCATCTGGTACTCGCTGCCGCCGCGGCAGACGCGCACTTCGAGTTTGGTCGATAGCGCATTGACCACCGACACGCCGACGCCATGCAGGCCGCCGGAATACTGGTACATCTTGTTGGAAAACTTGGCGCCGGAATGCAGCTTGGTCAGGATCAGTTCGACGCCGGTAACCTTGTGCTCGGGATGCACGTCCACCGGCATGCCGCGGCCGTCATCGGCGACTTGCACCGAACCATCCTCGAACACCGTCACCGCGATGGTTTTGCAATGACCCGCCAGTGCCTCGTCCACAGAGTTGTCGACGACTTCCTGCGCCAAGTGGTTTGGCCGCGTGGTATCGGTATACATGCCCGGACGCTTGCGCACCGGGTCCAGGCCGGAGAGCACCTCGATTTCTGCTGCGTTGTAATTGCTGTTGGCCATTTCGTTCCGGTTGATACAAAAGCGGCGGCAAGGTAACGGATGGACCACCCTGCCGCAAGCCGACGGTTTGGCATCTACAGCACAGATCACATCCAAGCTGTCACGGTTACACACTTTTTTGAGCGGCGCGGCTTAAACTAGCGCACCCGCTCTGTCATTCAGGGTCGGTATAATTGTTGTGAATTATATTATAATAATAAATATATATTGTAATTTATAACATTATCTTTATCACGGCATGCCTTAGCGGGTGGACAAAATACGATCATGAGTACCAACAAAGACCCGGTCAGCCAGTTCGAGGACGCGATGAAGGAACTCGAAGCCATCGTGCAGAAGATGGAACGCGGCGACCTGCGGCTGGAGGAATCGCTCAAGGTCTTTGAGCGCGGCATCGCTCTCGCCCAGCAATGCCGCAAGTCGCTGGAAACCGCCGAACTCAAGGTCAAGACCCTGATGGCGAAGACCGGCGACCTCGATACGCCAACAGCCTGAACGGCGAGCTTGGACAAAACCCAGACTTTCAGCGAGCGATTGCCGCAGTACCACGTGCGGCTGCAGGCCAGCTTCGAGCGCTGGCTGCCTGCCGCCACGCACTACCCGATCCGCCTGCACCAGGCCATGCGCTATGCCTGCGACGGCGGCAAGCGCCTGCGTGCCCTGCTGGTGTATGCCGCCGGCGAGGCGCTGGACCTGCCCGTCGCGGCGCTCGACGCGCCAGCCTGCGCAGTGGAACTGATTCACGCCTATTCGCTGGTGCACGATGACCTGCCGGCGATGGACGACGACGAACTGCGCCGCGGCCGGGCGACCACCCACGTCGCCTACGACGAGGCCACCGCGATCCTGGTCGGCGACGGCCTGCAGGCGCTGGCGTTTTCCGTCCTGGCACACGAATCCAGCCTCAATGCCGCACAACGCCTGGCCATGGTGACGACGCTGGCAGTAGCTGCCGGTTCGCGCGGCATGGTCGGCGGCCAGGCCATCGATCTCGAGTCCGAGGGCAAGTCGCTGTCGCTGCCGGAACTGGAAACCCTGCACATCCACAAAACCGGCGCACTGATTCGCGCATGCCTGCAACTGGCTTGTCATGCGCAGCCCGCGATCAGCACCGCACAACACGACGCGCTGGACCGCTACGGCAAGTGCGTCGGCCTTGCGTTCCAGATCCAGGACGATGTGCTGGACATCGAAGGGCTCAGTTCTGACCTCGGAAAAACCGCCGGCAAGGACAGCGCCAGTCTCAAATCCACGTATCCATCAATCATGGGTCTGCCTGCGGCGAAACTGCGCGCCAGCGAACTTTTCGATCTTGCTCGCGAGAAGCTACAAGTTTTCGGGGCGCGCGCAGAAGCCCTAAACTGGCTGGCAAATCACATTCAAGGCCGCAAGCACTAATTTTTGCCGCACTGCACAAATTGCACGATAATACCGCCAGTTAAATTACCCTGTTCCCCATGACCGACATTCCCGGATATTCCCTGTTGGGGCGCGTCAAGACGCCAGCCGACCTGCGCCAGCTGCCGACCGCCGAGCTCCCGCATCTCGCGGTAGAACTAAGGCGTTATCTGATCGAAACACTGGGACGCATCGGTGGTCATTTCGCCGCCAACCTTGGCACCGTGGAATTGTCGCTGGCCCTGCACTACTGCCTGGACACACCGCACGACCGGCTGGTCTGGGACGTGGGTCACCAAGCCTATCCGCACAAGATTCTGACTGGACGCCGCGAACAGCTGGAAACTATCCGCCGACTCGGTGGCCTCGCGCCGTTCTGTCATCGCGCCGAGAGCGAGTACGACACCTTTGGTGTCGGCCATTCCAGCACTTCGATCTCGGCCGCGGCGGGCATGGCAGCCGCCGCAAAAATAAAGCAGGAAAAACGCCGGGTAGTTGCGGTGATTGGCGATGGCGGCATGACCGCTGGCATGGCTTTTGAGGCGCTGAACCACGCCGGCCACCTGAACCTCGACATGCTGGTGATCTACAACGACAACGACATGTCGATCTCCGAGAACGTCGGCGCGCTGCGCGATCATTCTGCGCGGCTGATGAAAAAACTGGCGATGGCGCAAGCGCCGCATCACCTGCGCGCACCGCAGACCGAACACGAAAACGAGGCGCATCTCGATAACCCAGGCGCACTGTTCGAGACCTTCGGTTTCAACTATCACGGCCCGATTGATGGCCACAACCTCGACGCCCTGATACCCGCACTGATCCGGCTGGGCGACGCCAAAGGGCCGCAACTGCTGCATATCGTCACCACCAAGGGCAAGGGTTTCGAGCCCGCCGAAGCCGATCCGATCAAGTATCACGGCGTTACCCAGTTCGACCCGGTCACCGGCGCTTTCCCCGCCAAGAAGCCGGGCGGTAACCCGAGTTACACGCAAGTGTTCGGTGATTGGCTGTGTGAAGCAGCAGCACAGGACGACAAACTCGTCGCCATCACCCCGGCAATGCGCGAAGGTTCGGGCCTGGTCGAGTTTTCGCAGAAATTCCCGCGCCGTTATTTCGATGTCGGCATCGCCGAGCAACATGCTGTGACGCTGGGAGCAGGCATGGCCTGCGAAGGCATGAAGCCGGTGGTGGCGATCTATTCCACTTTTCTGCAACGCGGTTACGACCAGTTGATCCACGATGTCGCGATCCAGAATCTGCCGGTACTGTTCGCACTGGATCGCGGCGGTCTGGTCGGCGCCGACGGCGCGACGCATCACGGCGCTTTCGATCTTTCCTTCCTGCGCTGCATTCCCAATCTGGTGGTGATGGCGCCGTCGGATGAAAACGAGTGCCGCCGCATGCTCACCACCGGCCAGCACCTGGCAGGCCCCAGCGCCGTGCGTTATCCGCGCGGCAATGTCGTCGGTGTGAACCTCGATGCAGAATTGAAACCATTGCCCGTGGGCAAAGCCCGTATCGTGCGCGAGGCGCGTGGCCGCCGCCGTCCGCGCGTAGCGATTCTCGCGTTCGGCTGCATGGTGCAACCGGCGCTGGAAGCTGCCGAGATTCTCGACGCTGCAGTGGTCGATATGCGCTTTGTCAAGCCGCTGGATGCTGCGATGATCCACGATCTCGCCAATGAAAATGATCTGCTGGTGACTGTCGAAGACAATGCCAAGTCAGGCGGCGCCGGCAGCGCCGTCAACGAGACCCTGATGGCACAGCACCTGACCGTGCCGGTACTCAATCTCGGCCTGCCGGATCACTTCATCGAACATGGCACACGCGAAGAGTTGTTAACGCAGATCGGGCTCGATGCTTCCGGCATCCTGCGCAGCATTCAGAAGCGCCTGCGCGCCAAGGATCTGGACGCGTCCAGTCCGGCCAAACAGATTATTTAGGAAATTCCTGGCGCGCACCAAACCACTGCAGCCGCTCGCGCAGTTTCACTACCTCGCCGACAATCACCAGGCTGGCGCCGCTGACGCCAACGGCACTGACCTGCGCTGGCAAATTTTCCAACGTGCCGGTGATCACGCGCTGTGATGGCGAGGTGCCCTCCTCTACCAGAGCGGCCGGCCAGTCGTGCGGCAGACCATGCGCAATCAACTGCGCACACAGATGCGGCAGCGTCGCCAGGCCCATGTAAATCACGACGGTTTGCCCACGCCGGGTAAGCATGTCCCAGTTCAGCGTCAACGTGTGATCGGCGCGCGCATGGCCGGTGACAAACACACAGGCCTGAGCGTAATCACGATGCGTCAGCGGGATGCCCGCATAAGCGGCGCAGCCACTGGCCGCAGTGACACCTGGCACGACCTGAAACGGAATGCCCTGTTCGGCTAGAGATTCAATCTCCTCGCCGCCACGGCCAAAAATGAACGGGTCTCCGCCCTTGAGCCGCAGCACACGCTTGCCGGCCTGGGCCAAACGTACCAGTTCCTGATTGATCTCATCCTGTGGCACGGTGTGCCGGTTGCGCTGCTTGCCAACAAACATACGCTCTGCATCGCGCCGCACCAGGTTCATGATCGCGGGCGATACCAGGCGGTCATACAGCACGACATCGGCCTGCTGCATCAGTCGCAACGCGCGAAACGTCAGCAGATCAGGATCGCCCGGTCCCGCACCGACCAGGTACACCTCACCACGCAATGTTCCATCGTCGAGAATATGCTCCAGCTCGCGCTCAGCGCCCGATTCATCACCAGCCAGCACGCGTTCGACTCCCGCGCCGTCCAGGAATGCTTCCCAGGTCGCACGTCGTGCCAGCACCGGTCGCCGCTGCTTGATAATCTGCCGCATCCGGCCCATGAAACCGGCGACGCGCCCATAGTTGGAAGGCAGCAGACTCTCCAGTTGTTCACGCAGGCGCCGTGCCAGCACCGGCGCATTTCCTCCCGTCGAGATAGCCACCTGCAATGGCGGCCGGCTGACGATGGACGGCATGATGAAACTGCTGGGACCGGGATCGTCGACGACATTTACTGGAATGCCGCGCGCATCGGCGGCTGCCGCAACGGCCCGGTTCAGAGCTGGATCATCGGTCGCAGCAATCAACAGACGGCAGCCGTGCAGGTGTTGCTCGGCAAAGTCTGCGGCAAGATGTGTCAGCCGCCCGGCTCCAAGCAAGGATTCCAGTTCGGGGTGCAATCTCTGAGCAATGATCAGGATATTCGCGCCCGTTGGCAGCAACAGCCGAATTTTGCGCAGCGCAACTTCACCGCCGCCCAGCAACAGGACGTTCTGTCCGCGCAGGCGCAGAAAAATCGGGAAAAAAGGAGAGTGCGCTATATCCATGTCCAATTCATCGAAGCAGTGTCACCAACCTGCACGCAATCGGCATGCCGACTCAAATCCCGGCAGCCATGACCTTGACCAGCATGCCTGATCCGACGAATACCAGTAACGCGGCAATCACCCTCTTAAGCAGTTTGGGGGAAAGCCCGAAGCCGATCCGGGTGCCCGCCCAGATGCCCGGCAAAGCGCCCAATAGCAGGAATCCGAGCATGTGGTAATCAACTGTGCCCAGGCTCGCATGGCCAATACCGGCGATCGCCGTTATCAGCACGGCGTGTGCCAGATCACTGCCAACCAGCTTGAGTGGATCGTGACGTGGATATAGTAGTAGTAGCAACATCATGCCGATAACGCCCGCGCCGACCGATGAGATCGTGACCAGAGTCCCGATCAGCGCACCACACAGCACGGTTAATGGCAGCTGTCCGCGGCTATGCAGGTTGCGCAAAAAATGCAGGTTGTCGCGCTTGGCGAAGCGCACCACCTTGTCCTGAAACAGCGCCAAAGTCGCTGTGGTCATGATCGCGATGGCCAAGGTCATCTTTATCAGGTGATCGAGCTGCGCACCGGTCTCGTAGTGGCTCAGGAACACCAGGGTCAGGATCGTCGCTGGCAGGCTGCCTAATGCCAACAACCCTACGATTTTCCAGTCCAGCGAGCCGTGACGGCCGTGCAGCAGAACACCGAATGACTTGCTGGTGGCGGCATACAAAAGATCGGTGCCGACCGCAATCGCGGGGTTGATGCCGCAGATCAGGATCAGGATTGGCGTCATCAATGAGCCACCGCCCACACCGGTGGCGCCGACGGCAATGCCCACGACCAGCCCTGCTATTGAAAAACCGAGATCCTGCATGCGCTTACCTGCTTAGAGTGCGCGCACCCTAGCAGCGGAGGCTTAGCGGTCAAAGGAATATTTATCTATACTTTCATAACCCAGTTGCATAAGGTTTACAATGAAGCTGCGCGTACTGCATTACATCCTCGAAGTCGCGCAGCGAGGACTCAACGTCACCGTCGCGGCCGAAGCGCTGTTTACCTCGCAGCCAGGTGTCAGCAAGCAGATTCGTCTGCTGGAAGAAGAATTGGGTGTAGACATCTTCCTGCGCAACGGCAAGCATCTCGCGGAAATCACTCCGGCGGGCAAGCGCATCCTCGAATACACCACTCGGCTACTGGCGGAAGTAGAGAATATCCGCAACATCGCCGGAGAGTTCCGCGATACCGACCGTGGCGATCTCAGTATCGCCACCACGCATACTCAGGCACGTTACGCACTACCGCCAATAATCCAGAAATTCCGCACGCGCTATCCCAAGGTCACGCTGCACCTGCACCAGGGTTCGCCGCCACAGATCGCCAAAATGGCAGCGGAAGGACAAGCCGATTTTGCGATCGCCACCGAGGCCATGGAACACTTTGAGCAACTGGTGATGCTGCCCTGCTATCGCTGGAACCGCTGTGTGCTGGTCAAACCCGATCATCCGCTGGCAACCGGCAAAAAACTGACGCTCAAGGACGTGGCGCTGTATCCGATCGTAACCTACACCTTCGGATTCACCGGTCGCTCTAAGCTGGATCAGGCATTCGCAGCGCAAGGACTGAAGCCGGACGTGGTCCTGACTGCCGTGGATGCCGACGTGATCAAGACCTACGTTCGCGCAGGACTTGGTGTCGGCATCGTCGCCGACATGGCCTACGACCCGCGTCTGGATCAGGATCTGGTACGACTTCCTGCGAGTCACCTGTTCGAGTCAAGCACGACCCATATCGGCTTCCGTTATGGCAGCTACCTGCGTGGCTACATGTACGATTTCATTACCCTTTTCGCAGCACACCTGACCCGCGAAGTCATCGGCGAACTGGCCGCAATTGCCGATCACGAGCGGCGGAGCCAGCGCGCGGCCACACTGTTGACACAACTGCAACCGCTTTAAAAACCTTGCCGCTGTTGTGGTATGCCCTTTTACTGGGTCAAGTTAAACGGCCAACCCTCTGATTATTTTGAAGATGACGGTGTTCAGCATGAACGGAGCCAAAGAGTCAGGAGCCATCTCCGTGCTTCATGCCAATTTGTAATTAAGTTATAGCCACAACAGGCTGTTGCGGAATAAAGCGTGCCAGTAGAATGCGCACCCGATTGCATTCTTGTCGCCACTGCCGGATTTTCCTGTGTATCAATACGATGAAATCGACCAGACGCTGGTCAGAGAGCGCGCTGAACAATTCCGCGAGCAGCTCACGCGTTACCGTGCCGGCAAGCTCACCGACGACGAGTTCAGGCCAATGCGCCTGCGCAACGGCCTCTATATGCAGCGTTTCGCGCCGATGCTGCGCATCAACATTCCCTATGGGCACATGAGCGCGCCGCAGTTACGCAAGATGGGACATATCGCACGCACCTATTCCAAGGGCTATGCGCATTTCACTACACGGCAGAATATCCAGTTGCACTGGCCGCCACTCGACGATGTTCCCGACATCCTCATCGAACTGGCCGAAGTCGAGATGCAGTGCATCCAGGCCTGCGGCAACGACACCCGCAACATCACTTGCGATTACCTGGCGGGTGTCGCGGCAGACGAGATCATTGATCCGCGCCCCTACTGTGAGCTACTGCGCCAGTGGGAAACGCTGAATCCGGAGTTCCTGTGGCTGCCGCGCAAGTTCAAGTTCGCCTTCACCGGCGCCAAAGTTGATCGTGCCGCTACGCGCACCAACGATGTTGCGATCCATCTCGTGCATAACGAAGCAGGTGAAATCGGCTACCGTTTCTATGTCGGCGGCGGACTGGGACGCATGCCGATTCTGGGCAAGCTCACGAACCCTTTCGTGCCGGAATCCGATCTGTTGATCTACTCGACCGCAGTCATGCGCATATTCAACCGCTTTGGTCGACGCGACAATATTCATCATGCACGCATCAAGGTCGTCGTGAAAACCTGGGGACTGGACCGCTTCCGTGCAGCGGTCGATACCGAATACCAGCGCATCCTCGAGAGCGAGGAAGCTGGCACTTTGCGTTTGCTGCCCGAAGACGTCGCGCACATGCGCAGCTTCTTCCCTGCCCCTGCATACCGGCCCGTCGCTGAAGTGCGCGCCAATCTGCAAGCGCTCTCCATCGAGAACCGCGAATTCGCTGCCTGGATCAAACGTAACAGTGGGGAGCACCGCCAGCCAGGCTATCGCGTCGTATACGTTTCACTTAAGGCGCACAACGTCACCGGCGGCGATGTCACTGCAGAGCAGTACGAAGCGCTAGCGGAATTGACGGAAGCTTATAGCTTCGGCGAACTGCGCTCGACTTTCGACCAGAACCTGATTCTGCCCGATGTTGCAGAGCGCGATCTATTTCCCCTGTGGCAGCGACTGAAAGCTCTGAATCTGGCCACACCCAACATCGGCCTGGTCACCGACATGATCTGCTGCCCCGGACTGGACTTCTGCGGTCTCGCCAACGCCAGTTCGATCAGTGTCTATCACGATATTTATGATCGCTTCGAGGCGCTCGACGATCAGTACGCAGTCGGCCCGATCCGCATCACCATGAGCGGCTGCATGAACGGCTGCGGCCATCACAGCGTAGGGCACATCGGCATCCTTGGTGTCGACAAGCACGGCGAAGAGTGGTACCAGGTTACGCTGGGAGGCAACGCCAGCAACGATCCGACGCTGGGTGAACGCGCGGGCCGCGCTTTGGCACGCGATGAAATCGCCGGCGGTATCGAACGCATCGTGCGCACCTACCTCGACATGAGGGAAGGCGAGGAGGAGACCTTCCTCGAATGCTATCGCCGGCTGGGGCTGGCGCCATTCAAGCAGCGGCTCTACACGGTCGAAGCGGAGGCCGCGTAATGAGCCTGCGCATGATCCGCGGCAACGCACTGGTTATCGACGACTGGACTGAAATCGATGATGAGTCCGCATTACCTGCCGGCGGGAACCCGACAAAACTGATCGTACCATTGAAACGCTGGCGCACCGAACGCGAATCGCTCATCGCCGCAGGCATGCAGATTGGCGTGCGCCTGGCTAACACCGAAGATGTCGACACGATTTTTCCTGAGATTGCAGACCGACCGCTGCTGGCACTCGAATTCCCGAAATTCGACGACGGCCGCGCACTAACGCAGGCTCGTGTGCTACGTGGGCGCCTCGACTACCGTGGAGACCTTCGTGGAGTTGGAGATATCCTCCAGGATCTGATCTTCATCATGCGTCGCTGCGGCTTCAACGAAATCGTTCCCCGTGCAGACCAGAACTCCGAAGGCTGCCTGCAGGCACTGGCGGATTTTTCCACGGCCTACCAACCTGCCGCCGACGACGTTCAGTCAGCCTTCGTCAGACGCCGTAGTTCGCGATAACACTATGGCGTGTAACAACATGTTCCGCGTTGCACCCGCTTAGCCTGTATTGCGTAAAACTAGTGGAAGAGTGACTTGCATTCCGCTCGACTCATGCTTGCCAATCCGACAAAAAGCCGGTTGTGCCTTTAATTCGTTCAGTATAAAGTTGAAACCGATGCGTCGCAGCCTGCGATGGCAGCGTTCGAAACACAAGAAACCACTGGGGATTTTATGAACCTGAAACTAAGTACTGGAATAGTCGGTCTGGGCGCGCTGGCCCTCGCATGTGGTTCTGTGTTTGCGCAGGATCAGAGTGAGATGGCAGTTCAGGCAGCAAGCCCCGCTGCTTACGCCGGTGCGTCTTTTGGCTCGCCGATCGCCTATGGTGCGCAGTGGCGTGATGTCGGCATCGGCGTCTATGGTCAGACGTTACACAAGGACGCGACGCAGCATGTCGATGGCGCGTTGGGCGCTGGCTTTGGCCTTGGCGATGCGGACAAATACGTCGCCCTTGAAACCGATGTCGGCCTCGCAACCCTGACCCACAGGAATGGCGGTAGCTTTGGCAGCGACGGTTCGCTGGGCTTCAAGCTGCACACCAATCTTCCGGATGGCGCGGCATTTGCAGTCGGCGTGGTTGGCACAGGCCGCTGGGGCAATGACGCTTTCAAGAACAGCAATGTCGCCAGCGTTTATGCGGTCGGTACCAAGGTATTCAGCGTCGGCGGGCACGCGCTGGTTGCGAATCTCGGCCTCGGCGACGGACAGTTCCAGAGGGTCGACACTTCGACCGGCGAGATCAAATCGGGCGCCAATGTGTTTGGCGGTCTGAGCTACTACGTCACCCGTCAGATATCCGTCATCACGGACTATACCGGCCGCTTCTTCAATGCCGGCGTGTCCATCGCGCCAATCAGCAGTATCCCGGTCACGCTGACCTTGGGCGCAGTCAATATCGGTAACGCGCAGGGTCTGCACACACAGTTCGCCGGTACGCTTGGCTTCGGCTTCCACATCTAACGCAACTGCTTAAATTTGGAGAATGCACCATGAATCGCATCCAATCATTAATAGTCATTGCTGCAATGGCATTGCCCCTTTCAGTTTTTGCCGCAAGCGGTAATCCCGGAGGCAGCGGCTCGGCAGGCACTACGGTTGATACCGGCGGCTTCGCCGCTGTTGGTGCCGGTTCGAATCCCGGCATCAGCATGGGTTTTGGAGCTGCAATCAACAATGCTTTCAATGGCAACTCTGGCGACAACCAAGCCGGGAAGCTCGACAAGGACAAGCTGAAAGACAATAAATAGCCAGTAACCTTATCTTGGTAGAAACAAAAAAACGGCATAGATCCTGCGCCGTTTTTTTGTTGCCTGTTATCCACCCAACTTCCAGTCGGGCAGATAGCTTTCCAGAACCTGCGGCAAACGGATTCCTCCACCTGCCGTTTGACAGTTTTCCAGAATCGCCACCAGCGTCCGGCCCACGGCCAGACCCGAGCCGTTCAGGGTATGCAGCAATTCAGGCTTTTTCGCCTGCTCGCTGCGATAACGGGCCTGCATGCGCCGCGCCTGGAAATCCTCGAAGTTGCTGCAGGACGAAATCTCGCGGTATCGCTGCTGAGAAGGCAGCCAGACTTCGATGTCGTAGGTCTTTGCCGCATTCGCGCCCATGTCGCCAGTGCACAGGCAGACGATGCGGTACGGCAGTTCCAGTTTCTGCAGGATGATCTCCGCATGACGGGTCAACTGCTCCAGCGCCGCGTAGGAATCTTCCGGACGGACGGCCTGCACCAGTTCCACCTTCTCGAACTGATGCTGGCGGATCATGCCGCGGGTATCACGTCCGGCTGCGCCTGCCTCTGCACGAAAACACGGCGTGTGTGCCACCCATTTTTTCGGCAGTTCCAATGCCGTGAGAATCTCATCGCGCAACAGGTTGGTGACCGGTACTTCGGCGGTTGGTATCAGGCGCCAGTCCTGCTCGGTATTGAGCTTGAAGAGATCATCGCCAAACTTTGGCAGTTGTCCGGTTCCGAGCAGGCTGGCCCGGTTGACGATATACGGCACATACAGCTCTTCGTAGCCGTGCTCGCGCGTGTGCACATCCAGCATGAACTGGATCAGCGCGCGGTGCAGCCGCGCCAGTTCGCCCTTGAGCACGGTGAAGCGGGCGCCGGTGAGCTTTGCAGCAGCAGCAAAATCCATCAGGCCCAGCGCTTCACCCAGATCGGCGTGATCCTTGATCGAAAATGAATAGACGCCCGGCTCGCCCCAGCGCCTGACCTCGACATTGTCGTGCTCGTCCTTACCTTCGGGCACGGAGATATGCGGAATATTCGGCAGCGCCATCTGGAAATCGGTGAGTTCAGTCTGCAACGCATCCAGTTCGCCACTGCACTCGCTCAGCGCAGTACCGAGTTTTTCCACATCGGCCAGCAAGGGCGCGACATCTTGCCCCTTGGACTTGGCGATGCCGATGGCCTTGGAGCGACTGTTGCGCTCCGCCTGCAAGTTCTCGGTTTCGGTCTGCAAACTCTTGCGCCGCGATTCCATCGCGTTGAAGCGCGCAAGATCGAAATGGTAGCCGCGGCGTGCAAGTTGCGCCGCAACCTGTTCGGGTTGGGCGCGCAGGAGTTTTGGGTCGTGCATTTTTATGTATAGAAAATGAAAAGCTGCTTATTGTAACGGGGCGAGCGGCCATCCCGGAGCAACAAGTGCATGCTCAGCCGCCGCCGATTACGCCGAATTCCACCGGGCAGCGCGTATAGAACAGCGAAGTTTTTTCGTTGGCGACGAAATCCAGCAGGCGCTGGGCGTCAGCGTTGCCGAGCACGAAAACGACCTGCACCGGCAGATCACCGGCCAACTCGAAGAAATGCTGTTCGTGCAGCACACCGTGGCGCCCATAACCGGCGATGCTGCGATAAACCGTGCCGCCGGGTATGCCCAGTTTCTTCGCAGCTTCGAGCAGCCACTCGTAGGCCAGCAGGCCGTGGCATTTGCGATTCTCGTGGACGAAGAAGCGCAACGACACACCATTGCTGGTGGAACGCGGTGCGTGTTTTGCGGATTCCATGATCTCTCTCCTTACAGCCTGAGCAGCCGGTAGCTGTAGAACCCCAGCAGAGTCATCGCCAACGAACCTGCCACATGGACCAGGATCGTGGTGAATGCCCATCCATATTGTGTGCGCAGGAACAGCGTCACTGTTTCCGCCGAAAATGTCGAGAACGTCGTCAGCCCGCCCAGAAATCCGGTAGTGACGAACAGGCGTATCTCCGGTGACAGCGCCTGATAGTTGGCGATCAAGCCCATGGCAATACCCATGATGAACCCTCCAAGCCAGTTCGCCGCCAGCGTACCCAGTGGAACGGTCGGAAACACCGGATTGAGCAACGCACCCAGCCACCAGCGCAGCAAGGCGCCCAGTGCCGCCCCTGCACCTACCGCTACTGCGGAAAGAAGATTCATGAAAACTCCTGCGCCAATCTATCGAGATACAAACCAGGGCGGGAATCAGGCAGTAGCGACGACCACACCTACATGCTTCCCGTATTCTGGGGAATCCGTAGGCATCATCAGCCGGTCAATTTCATACCGGCGGTTAGCGGAGGCATGCCATCTCCGTCTTGCGCGCGGATTATAAGTCGCGGCGAATCAAAACGTCAGCCCGCCTTGTTCGCAGCACGCAACTGCGCCAGCTTTTCGGCGATGCGAATCTCCAGACCGCGCTGCACCGGCTGGTAGAACTCGGTTCCGACCAGACGATCCGGCAGGAACTGCTGGCCGGCGGCATGGGCGGAATCTTCATCGTGATCGTAGCGGTAGTCCTTGCCGTAACCGAGGTCCTTCATCAGCCGCGTCGGTGCATTGCGGATATGCAAGGGCACTTCCAGCGAGCCGTGCGTCTCCACCGCGGCCTGCGCGGCCTTGAGCGCGGTGTAGACCGCATTGCTCTTGGGCGCGCAGGCCATGTAGACCACGGCCTCGGCAATCGCCAGATCGCCTTCCGGGCTGCCCAGCCGCTCCCACAAGTCCCAGGCTTGGAGCGCCAACTGAATTGCCCGCGGATCGGCCAGGCCGATGTCCTCAACCGCCATCCGCGCCACGCGCCGCGCGATATAACGCGGATCGCAGCCGCCATCGAGCATGCGCGCATACCAGTAAAGTGCCGCGTCCGGGTCGCTGCCGCGCACCGATTTGTGCAGGGCGGAAATCTGGTCGTAGAAATTCTCGCCCTGCTTGTCGAAGCGGCGAAAGCCGCGGCCGATCAGCTTCTCCAGCAAGGCATCGTCCTTCGACTGCTCGGCGCGGGACAACTCAACAGCAGTCTCCAGCAGGATCAGGCCGCGTCGCGCATCGCCATCGGCCGCTTCGGAAATTCGTGCCAGCCAGGTTTCGGGAATGCTGTCCGCAGGCTCGCCCAGACCGCGCGTGGCGTCGATGAGCGCGTGCTCCAGCAAAGTACGGATCGAGGATTCATCCAGCGCGCGCAGCACGAACACGCGCAGGCGCGACAACAGCGCGGCATTGAGTTCGAACGACGGGTTCTCGGTGGTCGCCCCGATCAACACCAAGGTGCCGTCCTCGACGAACGGCAGCAGCGCATCCTGCTGGCCTTTGTTGAAACGGTGGATTTCATCGATGAACAGCACGGTGCGTTGTGGCTGCAATCCGCGCAGAGCGGTCTGCGCCGCTGCGGTAGCTTCGCGGATGTCCTTGACGCCGGCGAGCACCGCCGACAAGGTCAGGAACTGCGCGTCGACATGCTGCGCGATCAGCCGCGCCAGCGTGGTCTTGCCGACGCCCGGCGGCCCCCAGAACACCATCGAGGGAATCCGGCCCGCCTCAATCAGCGTACGCAGTGGCGCACCCGATGCGAGCAGGTGCGGCTGGCCCAACACTTCGTCGAGCCGCCGTGGCCGCATGCGCTCGGCCAGCGGCGCCACCAACAGCCGGGCAGCCTCGGTCATGGCATTACCGCGCGGGCGCCGCCGTATCGGCCGCGTCGATCACTTCCGTTCCCTTGGGCGCATCGAAGTGAAACAACTGGTCGTCCGGCTTGCGATTCAGTTCGATGGCGCTGAACGTCACCTCGGTGCGGCCGCCAAGTTCATCAAGGAACACCATGCGCTGCGGCGTGCCGTGGTCCAGCGACAGTTCAATCGCCTTGAAGTCGCTATCGGCGGATTTCGGCTTGAGGCGCACCACATGCAGCGTACCGGACATGCCCGCGTCCGTCGCGGTGAATTCATCGGCGAGCGCACGCCGACTGGACAGCAAAGCTGCCGGCGTACCCTGTAGCGTTGCCGTGGCCGAACGCACCGTGACCTGCGCGAGATCGGCATCGTAGACCCAGATTTTTTTGCCGTCGCAAACAATCAATTGCTTATAAGGCGTCTGGTAATCCCAGCGGAAGCGGCCGGGGCGCGACAGCCACATGTGTCCGGTGGTGGTCTGCAGCGTGCGGCCGTGTTCGTCGGTCTGCACCTGCTTGAAGTCGGCGCTGAGATTTTGCACTCCATCGACGAAACGGCCAAGCGCGGCCTGCGCATCTTCGGCATGGGCCAAACCGCTGCACAGGATGAGCGCGACACCGATGAGGATATTTTTCACATTCATGATTCCAGGAGATTTCATTGGGGCTCCATTGGAGAGCATTTCGCTCCCATCGTTCCGTGCATTGCGTCACCCGCTATGCACGAAAACGCCGGATATATTGTTATAATTTATTATATTAATATATTTTTAGTAAAGATTTTATAACACACTTGCTCGCGATTCAATCCATAGCGGGCAAGCGGATTCATGGTGTAGAACGTCAAGCTCAGCGGACCGCGCGTTTTTTACGCAGGTCGTCTGGAGTGAGTTGTTGGGCATCAGCGAACGCAAGTTCGATGGCCGCCTCGTCTGGGATGGACTTGGCTTGCCAACGCACAATACGAATGCCTGCCGAACTCAATGCTTTATCTTTCTTTGCGTCTGCGGCCTGACGGTCGGCTTTTTCATGAGACGCATCGTCAAGCTCGATGACCGCAACAATTGTTGAGTCTTTGGAGCACAGCACAAAGTCTGCGCTCATGCGGTTGATACGATTGAACCACTCACCGAAGTTGTTGCCCTTTTTGACGCCGAGGATGCGCGACAGCGCGACTTGGGCCAGAACAATGTGCTCTGGCAGTGCCTGGCAGAGACGGAAATAAAGAACCTGCTCTGGATTTGAAAGAGGTTTCTTTGCGTAGAAGGGCCACGGAGCGTTGCCGGAGCCAGCGCCCTTTTTGGCCTTTGCCATGACCAGCAGCGCGACCGCTATGACGATAACGACCAAAACCAAGAAGCTCATGATTATTTTCCCTTATGCCCAACGCCCATTCAGCCTCACTGCGAGCCATTGTTGACCAGGATGTCGCGGTTGCCGCCGGGGCCGCTGGGTCCGACGATGCCCGCCGCCTCCATCTGCTCGACCATGCGCGCGGCGCGGTTGTAGCCGATCTTGAGGCGCCGCTGCACCCACGACACCGAAGCCTTGCGGGTCTCGATCACCATCGCCACCGCCTGGTCGTAGAGCGGATCGGATTCGGCATCGCTGCCACCTTCCGCTCCGGCGGTGTTGGCGGGCACTTCGTCGGCAAGAATGTCTTCGATATATTCCGGCGGCGCGACCTGTTTGAGGTAGGCCACGACGTTCTTGACTTCATCATCGCCGACGAAGGCTCCGTGCACACGCTGCAACTGGCGCGCACCAATCGGGCGGAACAGCATGTCGCCGTGACCCAGCAGCGTCTCCGCGCCCATCTCGTCGAGAATGGTGCGGGAGTCGATGCGCGATGCGACCTGGAACGCGATGCGCGAAGGGATATTCGCCTTGATCAATCCGGTGATGACATCCACCGAAGGCCGCTGCGTGGCGACGATCAGGTGAATGCCGACGGCGCGAGCCTTCTGCGCGAGGCGCGCGATCAGTTCTTCGACCTTCTTGCCGACCACCATCATCATGTCGGCCAGCTCGTCGATGATGACGACAATGTGCGGCATCGGCTTGAGCAGATCCGGTTCGGCAGAAAACCCCTCGTCGAACAACTGCGGCGCCGGCTTCACCGGCTGCTTCAGCGGCTCACCGGCCTGCTCGGCCTCTTCGATCTTCTTGTTGAGGCCCGCGAGATTGCGCACGCCATGCGCCGCCAGCAGCCGGTAGCGCCGCTCCATCTCGGCGACGCACCAGCGCAGCGCATTGGCAGCGTCCTTCATGTCGGTCACAACCGGCGTCAACAGGTGCGGAATGCCCTCGTAGACCGACAGTTCGACCACCTTGGGATCGACCAGGATGAAGCGGAGCTGCTCCTTGGTCGACTTGTACAGCATCGACAGGATCATCGCGTTGACCGCCACCGACTTGCCGGCGCCGGTGGTGCCGGCCACCAGCAAATGCGGCATCTTGCCCAGATCGGTGCTGACCGGCCGGCCGGCGATATCCTTCCCCAGGCCCATCGTCAGTGGCGAGCTGGAATGCCTGTATTCGGCGGAGTCCAATATCTCGCGCAGCATCACCATTTCGCGCTTCTGGTTGGGAATCTCCAGGCCAACGTATGGCTTGCCTTCGATGACCTCGATGACCCGGACGCTAGACACAGACAGTGCGCGGGCCAGATCTTTCGACAGATTGGTGATCTGGGAGCCTTTCACGCCGGGCGCAGGCTGCAACTCGAAGCGCGTGATCACCGGGCCCGGCTCCACTGCCATCACGCTCGCCTTGATACCGAAATCGGCGAGGTGACGCACGACGTCGTGCGAAAGTCGGGTCAGTTCTTCCGGGGTGTATTGCTGACCCGAAGGCCGTGCGAGGTCGAGTATCGACAACGGCGGCAACGGATCGCCGTCGAACGCCGGCACTGCGATTTTGCCGGCTCGCGCCTTGGCGGGCCGCTCCGGCGCCGGGGGCGGCGGCGCAAACATGTCCGGCTGCTCCTCCTCGGTGCCGGTTAGCGACAGCGCCTGACGGCGCTTCTTGCGGTCGCGCAAAGCTGTTTGCGTCGCGGCAAATGACGTGTGAAGCATGGTTGGCGCATTAACTGCCGTTGCACCAAACACGGGTTCGCCACGCGATGGACTTTCAGTCACCGGCTGCGGTTCGCGTGAACCTTGCCGCTGCTGATAGCGGCGCCTGGCGTTGAGGATCCATCCGCCGAGCCGGTCCAGCACGCCCAGCCATGAAAACTGCAAAGCCACCGGCAGCGACACCAGCAAAGCCGTCAGCAAGAGTAGTGTCGCGCCGACCACGCTGAGCGCAGCGGCCAGCACCTGTGCCAGCGCCTGTCCGCTGACGCCACCACTGCCTTGCCGCAGCCAGTTCGGGCTCCCGATATGCAAAGCGCTCAGCGAGTCAACGCAGGCAAAAACTGCGAGCCAGCACATCAGCCGAAGTGAGCGCGGCAAAGGATGGCCACTGCCATTGCCGCGGAATATGCGGATGCCGAGCCACAGCACCGCCCATGGCAGGAGGAAAGCGCCATAGCCGAACAATGACAGGAGAGCATCGGCGATCCAGGCACCAACCGCCCCCATGAGGTTACTTACGGGTCCGGCAGTGCCGGAGGAAAACGGGCCATGATCGTTCGGGCTATAGCTGATCAGCATGCCAAGCAGGAACAAAGCCAGTGCGGTGCAGGTCAGCAGCGCGGCCTCTCCCGGCAGGCGTTCGAGCCAGGTCGGATCAGCGGTTTCATCAGTGGCGTGGGATTTGCTTTTAAGCATGTAACGCTGTGACCCGGCCCAATCGGTCGTAGTATTAATTATCCCCAATGATACCAGCCTGCCTGACGATCACTTGGATTAAAGTCTGCACAGGACCTCTTGAAATCGACGGTAAAACCTTCATTAAGGAAAGATGTCCAAAGAATATGTCCCCAAGGTGACGACGACCATGAGTGCACAGGTCCGGCATTTCTTACTGACCCAGGATGGCGGTATACGCGAGTTCACTGTGGAACAAGCAGCGATGATCGCGGCCGGCGCCAGTCGCCTGCCGGAGTTTGCCGCCAGGCGCGTGCGTTATCTGCAATTGACGGTGAACGATGAAGCCAGCAACGGCGAACTCAAGATTCAGACCGCCGGCTCCTGCATCCGCTTCGATGCGGAAGGCCGTCTGACCGAATCCACGCCACCCGGCGAGAACGAACAGATCAGCCGCTTTGAGCACGACGCGGTGGTGCAGTGGGCGCTGCGTAATATTCCCGCTGTGGCGCCGACTTTTCATTGATCGCGCCGCCGGACGCCGATTCCCGCATCCACCAGCCACTGCGCCGGCACGAAAAAATTGCCGCGATAGACGCGGCCACCTGGGATGCGTTGTTCAACCCCGACTACCCCTTCACGCGGCATGCCTTTCTGCGTGCGCTGGAAGATCACGGTTGTGTGACGCCGCGCAAGGGCTGGCAACCCTGCCACGCCACACTGGAGGATGCTGCCGGACAAATCGTCGCTGCCGCGCCGCTGTACCTGAAACAGCATTCCTACGGCGAATTCGTCTTCGACTGGGCCTGGGCCGAGGCCAGCCAGCGACTCGGTGCGCCTTACTATCCCAAGCTGCTCTGCGCAGTGCCGTTCACACCCTGCCAGGGGTCGCGTCTGGGTGCGCTGGATGACACGGCGAAACGCGCATTGGCAGCGGCGCTCAGCGTCATGCCAACCACGGCGCGGCTATCGTCGCTGCATGTGTTGTTCGCCAAGGCGGCAGATCGCGACGCGCTGATGAACGAAACCGCATTGCCGCGCTGCGATGTGCAGTTCCATTGGCACAATCACGGCTACGCCGATTTCGCCGATTTCCTGTCACGGCTCACCGCCGACAAGCGCAAGAAAATCCTGCGTGAACGCCGCCGCATCGCCGAATCGGGCTTGCAATTCGAGGTCATAGCCGGCGATCAACTCGACGAATCCGGCTGGGCCGACGTATTGCGGCTCTATGGCCACACTTATGAGGAACGCGGGCAAGCGCCGTATCTCAATCTCGATTTTTTCCTCGACTACGGCGCACGCTCCGGCACATCCGTGCGCCTGATTTTGTGCCGTGATGGTGCGCGTTTGGTTGCGGTGGCCATCACCATCCTCGGCGGCGACACCTTGTACGGCCGTCACTGGGGCGCCGAAGCGAACTACCACAGCCTGCACTTTGAAACCTGCTACTACCAGGGCATCGACTATTGCATCCGCGAACGCCTGGCCCGCTACGACGCCGGTGCGCAGGGCGAGCACAAGCTCGCGCGCGGCTTCGAGCCCTGCCTGACGCATTCCCTGCATTGGCTCACCGAACCGCGTCTGGCCGATGCGGTGGCGCGGCATTTACAGCGCGAGCGGCCGCTGGTCGAGGCACGCTGCGACGAGTTGAGGCAGCATATGCCGTACCGGCGCAACCCCTGAACCACGATGGACAATCCGATCCGTCTGCACTGGCTCGATCCACGCGATCCTGACCAGCCGTTTCCACCGGCGCATCTGGCGATGCGCGACCCCAGCGGCTTGCTGGCGATCGGTGGCGACCTCACCCCGCGGCGCCTGCTGCGCGCTTATGCGCAAGGCATTTTCCCCTGGTACAACCCCGACGAGCCAATCCTCTGGTGGTGCCCCGATCCGCGCGCGATACTGCCGCCTCAGCAACTGCATGTCACGCGCTCGCTGCGCCAAGCCATCCGCCGTGACGACTACGCGATGACGCTCGACCACGCATTCACCGAAGTGATCGAAGCCTGCGCCGGCGAGCGGCGTGGCAGTCGCGGCACCTGGCTTGGGCCGGAGATGAAAGCGGCCTATCAGCAGTTGCACACGCTCGGCCACTGCCACTCGGTCGAACTCTGGCGCGACGGCCGCCTGGCAGGCGGCCTTTATGGCGTCAGCATCGGCGGCGTTTTTTATGGCGAATCGATGTTTTCACACGCAGATAATGCGTCAAAAATTGCGCTCTACTGGCTTTGTGAACAACTCAAAAAATGGCAGTTCGACCTGATCGACTGCCAGATCAATTCGGCGCATCTGCAGAGCCTCGGCGCGCAGGAAATCCGCCGTGATATTTTTCTGCAACGGACCGCCGCAGCCGTGCGCCAGACGGCCCCGGCCGGACCCTGGCAATTTGACATTGCCACACCGCATGGCGCAGCTCATCTGCCCCAGGCATGCGTCACCCGCTAAGCAATTTTCGCTATCAGATAAGTTATTTTTTATATTAATAATATAATTTTATATAATATATTTACACAGAATGTGAATCGAATGATACGACAGCGGGTGCCGCGCAGGCACGTTCATGCTACAAATCAGGCATGAGCAACATGCAGCGCGTCCAATTGCTGCTCGGCACCGAGCATGTCTGCGGCTATCTGCCGCAGATCAGCGCGCGCAATGCTTACGTCAATCCGGGCTTCCCCCTCAATGCCGACCGCTATGCCTGGCTGCTGGCGCACGGTTTCCGCCGCAGCGGCGACCACGTCTACCGGCCGCATTGCGCGCACTGCCGCCGCTGCACGCCGGCACGGATTCCAGTGGCGGCGTTTCATCCAGACCGTAACC
The DNA here is from genome assembly GCA_050739895.1 of Stenotrophobium sp. GTDB lineage: Bacteria > Pseudomonadota > Gammaproteobacteria > Nevskiales > Nevskiaceae > Stenotrophobium. Next base: position 6,345 of record JBOICK010000032.1, on the reverse strand, counting down.
AGCGTCGCTGCATCACCCGCAACGCCGATCTGGCGTTGTGCATCAGCGACAGCCTCAGCGACGAACACTACGCGCTCTACCTCGCCTACCTGCGCGCACGTCACGCCGGCAATGGCATGGATGTCGATAACCGCGATGCATTTCACACGTTTCTGGAATGCAGCTGGGGCGATGCACAATTCTGGGAATTCCGCGATGCCGGCGGACATTTGCTGGCAGTGGCTGTGGTGGACCTGCTGGCCGATGCGCTGTCTGCGGTCTATACCTTTTTCGACCCGGCAGCGACAGCGCGTAGCCTCGGCACCTATGCAGTGCTGGCACAAATCGCACATGCGCGCGAGCAGGGTCTGGCCTATCTCTACCTGGGCTATTGGGTTGCCGGCAGCCGCAAGATGGATTACAAAAAAAATTTCCGGCCACTGGAAGTGCTGCGCGGACTCGATTGGCAAAGCCTTGAGACGCCGCCGCCAAGTGGTTGATGTGTGCGACCTTAACGCGGATAATGCCGCCGCTTGACGGGCTGGCCGTTGTCTCCTGCATGGAAAATCCATCTGGAGACCACCGGAACAAGCTCAGGCCCGCTTCCTCACTCTTGAGATTTATGGCAAAAGAAGATCATATTGAAATGCTCGGCTCGGTACTCGAAACCCTGCCCAACACGACGTTTCGCGTGAAGCTGGAAAACGGCCACGTCGTCACCGCCCACATTTCCGGGCGCATGCGCAAAAACTACATTCGCATCCTCACCGGCGACAAGGTCACGGTGCAGCTGACGCCTTACGACCTGACCAAGGGCCGCATCACCTTCCGCGACAAGTAACGCTACGGTCTGCGGCGACAGTTCCAAGATCGAAGCCCGCTTGCGCGGGCTTTTTCGTTGGCCGCACGCGACAAGGCTTATTGCAGAGGATGCTCGCGCAGGAAGGCATACATCTGTGTATTCCAGGTCAGCGGCCAGCGCAGATGGTTGACCGCACCCACCGACCCCAACGCGCCAGAGGGACCCGAAGGCACCACCGTCTGATCAGCGCACGAGGCATCGCAGGACTGCACTTCGTTGAACAACTCGTCGATGATCACCGGCCGCTGCACCAGCTTCGGATACAGTTTCGACAAGGTCTGGTGGAACTTGGTGCCGGTCTGGCAGATGCCGATGATGTCGCACTGGTTATGGATGTCCATCAGCGGCGTCAGCGCGGTCGCGAACGGCGTCTGCGCACCGGGATCGGCGACGTCGCTGAACGGATCAGGCGAGGAATACACCGACGCCGCGGCGATGCCCGGTGTGTTCAACGCGTAGAGCTGCGCCATCGCTGCGCCGTTGGACCAGCCGGACAGATAGATGCGCTTGGGATCGACGATGCCCATGCCCTTCACCACCGCGATGAAATGATCGATGGCCGCGACATCCACGTTCAGTGCAGGACTGCTGCGGTCGAGATTGCGATACCAGTTGTCCCAACCCACGCCGGTATCGTCAGGAAACGGGTAGTAGTGATGGGTGTCGCGGCCTTCCGGCATCAGCAGGATGAATCCCTTGCGCGTCGGATCGCCGGTCAGGTCGGCGCTGGCAGCGTCCGTCGCAAAACCGGTCAGTGGCGCAGTCTTGTCAGCGGAAACCAGCGACGGATTGAGATAGACCAGCAACGGCAGCTGATGCTGCGCGCTGGCGCTGGCGGCGTTGATCAGGCAGGCATTGCGCGCTTCACCGGAGGGGTCGGTCCAATTGAGAACGCTGCCGCCCTCGGTCTGGCAGAAATCAACTGTAGACTGCAGACCGTCGAGGGACATTGTGCTCTGCGCCGGCGCGTCGCCATAGCTGGCCGGCGCGCCCAGCGGCACGCCGCCGGTTTGCGGATCGGTCGCATTGCCCGATGCGCCACATCCTGCCAGCAGCGAAAGCGCCAGCACTGCCGCAATATGTTTTTGCTGCATACCCGCCTCCAGTCTGAAAACTACACTGGCTCCAGTTGCGCGGCTTTTTCGCGCGCCTCGATCACGAATTCCAGCTTGCCGTCCTTGACGATCACGCTGACGCTGCCGCCGTTGGCGAGCTTGCCGAACAGCAGTTCCTCGGCCAGCGGGCGCTTGAGGTTCTCCTGGATCACGCGCGCCATCGGCCGCGCGCCCATGCGCTCGTCGTAGCCGCGCTCGGCGATCCACGCCTTGGCGTCGTCGTCCACGTCGAACTGCACGTGCTTGGCACCGAGCTGCTCTTCCAGTTGCATCAGGAACTTGTCCACCACCCTGGCGATTTCCGCCTTGCCCAGCGGCGCGAACGGGATCACCGCGTCGAGCCGGTTGCGGAATTCCGGCGCGAACATCTTGCGGATCACTTCCAGCGCATCGCTGACGTTGTTCTGCTCAATCAGGCCCATCGAGCGGCGCGCGGATTCCTCGGCACCGGCGTTGGTGGTCATCACCAGGATAACGTTGCGAAAATCTGCTGCGCGGCCGTTGTTGTCGGTCAGAGTGCCGTGGTCCATGACCTGCAGCAGCAGGTTGAACACGTCCGGATGAGCCTTCTCGATCTCGTCCAGCAGCACCACGCAATGCGGATGCTTGAGCACCGCCTCGGTCAGCAAGCCGCCCTGGTCGAAACCAACATAGCCCGGCGGTGCGCCGATCAGGCGGCTCACCGTATGGCGCTCCATGTACTCGGACATGTCAAAGCGGATCAGTTCAACTCCCAACTGTAGCGCCAACTGCTTGGTCACCTCGGTCTTGCCGACGCCGGTAGGACCCGCGAGCAGGAAGTTGCCGATCGGCTTGTCCGGACTGCCCAGCCCGGAGCGCGACAGCTTGATGCACGAGGCCAGCTGCTCGATCGCCTTGTCCTGTCCGAAAATCGTCAGCTTGAGATCACGCTCGAGTGTCGCCAGGCGATCGCGGTCATTGCTCGACACGCTCTTGGGCGGGATGCGCGCGATCTTCGCCACGGTTTCCTCGATGTCGCGCACCTGCACGGTCTTGCGACGGCGCGACTCCGGCAACAGACGCAGGCGCGCCGCAGCTTCGTCGATCACGTCGATGGCCTTGTCCGGCAGATGGCGATCGGTGATGTGCCGTTCGGATAGCTCCACCGCCGAGCGCAGCGCACCTCGTGTGTACTGCACCTGATGATGCTCCTCGAAACGCGCACGCAGGCCTTCGAGGATCTTGACCGTCTCCTCGACACTGGGCTCCGGCACGTCAATCTTCTGGAAACGCCGCGCCAGTGCGCGATCCTTCTCGAAGATGCCGCGGTATTCCTGATAGGTGGTCGAACCGATGCAGCGCAGGTCGCCCGAAGCCAGCAGCGGCTTGAGCAGGTTGGACGCATCCATGACGCCACCGCTGGCCGCGCCGGCACCGATGATCATGTGGATTTCGTCGATGAAGACAATCGCGCCGGGCGTGGCCTGCAACTGCTGCATCACCGCCTTGAAGCGCTTCTCGAAATCGCCACGGTACTTGGTGCCGGCAATCAGCGAGCCCAGATCCAGGCTGAACACGACGCCCGAGGCCAACATCTCCGGCACGCGCTCCTCGACAATCAGCCACGCCAGCCCTTCTGCGATCGCGGTCTTGCCGACACCGGCTTCGCCCACCAGCAGCGGATTGTTCTTGCGCCGGCGGCACAGTGTCTGCATCACGCGCTCGATCTCGTTCTCGCGGCCGATCAGCGGATCAATCAGGCCCTTGGCGGCGCGCTCGTTGAGGTTGACCGCATACAGCTCCAGCGCGGTCTTCTGCGCGTCGCTGCCGGTAGCGGCATCGTCCTTTTCCTCGGCGTCCGCGGCCGGCTGAGGCGAGGCGCCATTCTTGGCGATGCCGTGGGAAATGAAATTCACCACATCGAGCCGCGCCACGCCCTGCTCGCCCAGCAGGTAGACCGCGTGCGTATCCTTCTCAGCGAACATCGCGACCAGCACGTTGAGCGTACTGACCTGCTTACGGCCCGCAGCCTGTACGTGGTAGATGGCGCGCTGCAGGACGCGCTGGAACGACAGCGTCGGCTGCACTTCGCGACGTTCGCCCTCGGCGACCGACTGGACGTTGTCGCGGATGTACTCGCGCAGCTCGCGCTCGAGTTTTTCCATGTCCGCGCCGGCGGCGGTGAGCGCCTCGGAAACGTTGGCGTCGGACAGCAGCGCCAGCAGCAGGTGTTCGACCGTCAACAGGTCGTGACCTTCCATGCGCGCCGTGACAAAAGCCGCATCGAGTGCTTTCTGGAGTTCTTCGCTAAGCATCAGGCTTTCTCCATGACCGACAACAATGGGTGCTGGTGTTTACGCGCGTAGGCATTGACCTGCGCGGTCTTGGTTTCCGCGATCTCGACGGGGAATATCCCTGCCACTCCACGACCCTTGGTATGTATCTCCAGCATGATCTGCACCGCTGCCTCGCGTTGATGACGAAAAAACTGCTGCAAGATCTGGACCACGAAATCCATCGGCGTGTAGTCGTCGTTGACCAGCACCACCTTGTACATCGGCGGCCGCTGCAGGCGCGGCTTGGCCTCTTCGACCACCAGCCCATGACCCAGTTCTTGTTGCTTGTCGCTCATGAATCCAGTGTAACCAAATGCGCGCCTTGCGGCCCTGCCAGTGGATATTGCGGCGAACGCCAATGTTTGCAAGTGGGAAAGAGCACCCGCTGATTATCTTCAGCGGTCGAATCTTGTTTTATTATATAGTTCTATTTTATTTATGTTTGCTATATAATAACCATTCAATCCGCCGCACAAGCAGAGCGGATCGCGCAACGCGGGCTCAGAACGCGGCAATCCCGGTCTGTGCGCGCCCGAGTATCAGCGCGTGCACGTCGTGTGTGCCTTCATAGGTGTTGACCGTCTCCAGATTCAGCAAATGGCGCATGACATGATAGTCGTCGCTGATGCCATTGCCGCCGTGCATGTCGCGCGCGGCGCGGGCGATGTCCAGCGCCTTGCCGCAGTTGTTGCGCTTCATCAGCGAAACCATTTCTGGAGTCGCGCGCCCCTCATCGAACAGCCGTCCCAGGCGCAGTGCACCCTGCAGGCCCAGCGCGATTTCGGTCTGCATGTCAGCGAGTTTTTTCTGGATCAACTGGTTGGCGGCCAGCGGCCGCCCGAACTGTTGGCGCCCCAGGGTGTAGTCGCGTGCCGCCTGCCAGCAAAACTCCGCCGCGCCCATCGCGCCCCAGGCAATACCGTAACGCGCTTTGTTAAGACACCCAAACGGCCCCTTCAGTCCTTTGATATTCGGCAAGCGGCTTTCATCGGGCACCACGACCTCGTCCATGACGATCTGGCCGGTGACGGAAGCGCGCAGGCTCATCTTGCCTTCGATGACGGGCGTACCAAGGCCCGCCATGCCACGTTCAAGAATGAAGCCGCGAATAGTATCCGCTTCGTCCTTGGCCCAGACCACCATCACATCCGCGACCGGCGCGTTGCTGATCCAGGTCTTGCTGCCGGACAGGCGCCAGCCACCGCCATCGCGTCGCGCCCGCGTGCGCATGCTGCCAGGATCGGAACCGGCATCCGGTTCCGTCAGACCAAAACATCCCACAAGCTCACCCGCAGCCAGACCGGGCAGCCAGCGCTGCCGCTGCGCCTCCGTACCATAGGCGTGGATCGGGTACATGCAGAGACTCGACTGCACGCTCATCGCCGAGCGGTAACCCGAATCCACCCGCTCGACCTCGCGCGCAATCAGTCCATAACAGACATGGCTCAAGCCGGGACAGCCATAGCCCTCGATGGTCGCGCCGAGCATGCCCAGTGCGCCCATCTCGCGCAGGATTTCGCGGTCAAAGGTTTCGTGGCGGAACGCATCGCGGATGCGCGGCATCAACCGCCCTTGCGCATACTCACGCGCGGCATCGCGCACGCCGCGCTCATCGCTGCTGAGCTGATCTTCCAGCAATAGCGGGTCCTGCCAGTCGAAAGAAGATTTCATTTCGCTCCTGTCACTTGTGCGTGAAGGTGAACGCGCCATCCCAATCCTTGCCGGGCGGGTTTTCGCGCAGGAACATAATGCGGTCGATGAACATGGCGTAGACCGGATGTGGACGCTCCGACTGCATCAGGTTGAAGAACTCGGTCTCGGCCTCGTCCCATTTCTGCGCGCGGTAGAGCTGCATCGCGCCACGATGCCGAGCGAGGTCCTGACGCAGCTCCGGTGCCAGCGCATCCTTGGGGCCGAGTGGCTCATAGATAGCAACCGGCTCGTTCTTGCCCTTGACCCGCACCCGGTCGAGTTCGCGGAACGACCAGTCGGACGGTGCCGCCAGTCGCGTCGACTCGCTGCAGATCACTGCCGCGCCGTATTCCTTGGTCAGCCCTTCCAGGCGCGAACCCAGATTCACCGCGTCGCCCAT
>JBOICK010000031.1:0-7414 GCA_050739895.1 Stenotrophobium sp. | reverse complement strand
GCCGGTGACTTTCGGCCACCACATGCTGGCCTGGCGCGAGCAGATCCTGCGCGACCGCGCGCGGCTGCTCGACTGCCGCGAGCGTCTCAACGTCCTGCCGCTCGGCTCCGCCGCGCTGGCCGGCACGGTGTATCCGCTGGATCGCCATTACACCGCCGAACTGCTGGGCTTCGACGGCATCAGCGAGAACTCGCTGGATGTTGTAAGCGACCGCGACTTCGCCATCGAATTCTGCGCCTCCGCCGCGCTGATCATGGTGCACCTGTCGCGCTGGAGCGAGGAACTGATCCTGTGGGCCTCGCCGATGTTCGGCTTCGTCAACCTGCCGGACCGTTTCTGCACCGGCAGCAGCATCATGCCGCAGAAGAAAAACCCCGACGTGCCGGAACTGGTGCGCGGCAAAACCGGCCGCGTCGTCGGCGACCTTAACGCCCTGCTGGTGCTGATGAAAGGCCAGCCGCTGGCCTATAACCGCGACAACCAGGAAGACAAGCAGCCGCTGTTCGACGCCGTCGATACGGTCAGCATCTGCCTGGAGGTCTACGCCGAGATGGCGCCGCACATCCGCGTCAATCGCGAGGCCTGCCGCACTGCCGCCGCCAAGGGTTTCTCGACCGCGACCGATCTGGCCGACTACCTGGTCGGCAAGGGCCTGCCGTTCCGCGACGCGCATCACGCGGTCGGCGCTGCCGTCGGCCACGCCGCCAAGAAGGGTTGCGATCTCAGCGAACTGTCACTGGAAGAACTGCGCAAGTTTTCGCCTCTGGTCGAACAGGATGTGTTTGACCACATCACGCTCGACGCCAGCGTTGCGGCACGCAAAACCTATGGCGGCACCGCACCGGAACAGGTGCGCGCGGCGATTGCGCGTGCCCGCACCACGCGCTGAACACTCTTCAGGGTTGCCTCAGCCCAGGTTTTTCACCGTGCTTTTGACGCGCCCGATCAGGTCCTCAAGCTGCTTGCGCGGCGCTTCGCCCATGAAGGCGAGCAGCGGTGTCATCAGCTTGCGCAGGCCCTGGTCGCGTGCGGCGCCGGCGAAACCGGCGAGCACCGCCGGCGTGTTCATCGCGGCCATGCCCAGCAGTTTTTTCTGAGCGGCCGGCGTCATCGCCGACACCACCGTGACCCACGCCGTCCACAGGCTCTCGCGCTGGATCGTCGCCATGATCGAGTTGAGCGCGGCGTCGTCGAGTTCGGCGGTGAGGTCGCCCATCTTGCGGCGCATGGTGTCGCCGACGTTGAGCATCATCGCCAGCGCTTCCGGCCACAGCCCGGTGCCGTCGCCGGCGGCGACGCGGATGATGTTGCGCAGCCGCTCCAGCGGCACCAGTTCCATGATGGTTTCGAGTCGCGCGTGCGATTCGATGAAGAAAGCGATTTCCAGCAGCGCGCGGTCGTCGCCGATCGCGGCCATCACTTCCTTGATGGTCTGATCCCTGAGGTAATCGACGAAGCGCGCCATGGTGATGAATTCGCCGCGCTTGAGCAGTTCGCGGGCGATGGCGACGACGCGTGCCGTCGGCATCAGGGAGATCACTTCGCGCGCGCTGCGCGGGTCGAGTTCCATCGACAGGTCGGCGAGGAACGGCACCGACAGGCGCTCGCCGATTTCGACCGCGCGTGTCGGCGGCAGCAGGCCGGTGACGCGCGCGCACAGCAGCGGGCCGTAGACTTTTTCGCCGATTATCGCGACCAGCGGCACCGGTATCAGCTTGCTGGCGGTCGCCACCCGCGACAACGTCGCCTTGCTGCCGTCGAACAGGGTCGCCGACATGCGCTCGCGCAGTTCGCGGATCTGCACGACGCTGTAGCGCTGCATGAATGCGAGTTGCGCTTCCTCCAGCTTCAGCAGCCGCGCCAGCTTGATGATTTCCGCACGGGTCGAGAGCTTGCTCATGGGAACAACACCTTCTTGAACGCGCCACGCAACACGAACGGCACCATGCGCAGGGAATTGTCGATGGCTTGATCCAGCGCCGCCTTCTCGCGTGCCTGCGCAGTGTGCATGCCGTTGAGCAAAACCGTGGCTTCGGCCTGGTCGAGGCTGTCGAGCAGGTCGAGCCCCTTGTCCGACTTCAGTTCGCGCCGCAACTCCGTCGCCGCTTTCGCACTCATGACTTTGTTCTCCCTATGACCGTGCGGCATAGCCTTTCAGAGTTTTGTCGCGCTGCCAATGGCCGCGTCGACTCCTGGAATCTCTGATTAAGCGCCCCGAGCGCAGTAGCTTGATCGGGATTGCCTCAGGCGAGATGGAAGCGCGACGCCTCGGCGTCGTAGATGAAGGCTTCGGCATAACGCGCCCAGCCCAGCACCGCCTGCAAGGTCGATTGCGCCTGGCTGGCGATCATGTAGTCCTCCAGTTCCTCGCGGAAGCGGCTGAATGGCGCGCCGTGATCCGGGCGCTCCTCCAGCACGCGGCGGATATGCGCCGCCAGCGGCACATAGCTGATCAGGTGATCAGAAAACAGTGATTTCTGCTGCTCGACATCCAGGGTGGCGAAGCGCTGGCCGGCGGCGGTCAGGGCGACATCGCCCTCTGCCAGATCGAGGAATCTGAGCAATTGCAGGATTTCCGCGATCGGCAGCAGGTCGCCGGCCTCCATCTGCAGCGCGGCCGCCAGCGGTGGCAGGTCGGCGCGGCCGCGGTATGGCTCCGCCGCCAGCGTTTCGACCAGGCCGGTCATCAGGTTGACCGAGATTTCCGGCAGCACCATCGCTAGTCCGACGCCAGGGAACAGGCCGTCGTGGCCGCTGGCTTCATCCGGCCTGCGCGTGGTCATGCGCGCGTAGATCGAGTCCACAATCTTGCGGAAAGTCGGGTCAAGGCGGTTGCGCGGGTGTGGCTGCGTGATCCTGATTTCCTGGACGATGCGGCCGGGATTCGACGAGAAAATCAGTACGCGGTCGCACATCAGCACCGCTTCCTCGATGTTGTGAGTGACCAGCAACACCGACTTGATCGGCATGCGCCCTTCGACCCAAAGATCGAGGAAATCGGTGCGCAGGTTCTCGGCGGTCAGTACGTCCAGCGCCGAAAACGGCTCGTCCATCAGCAGCAGCTTGGGCTGCGTCACCAAGGCACGCGCAAAACCGACGCGCTGGCGCATGCCGCCGGAGAGTTCGCGAGGGTAGGCGTTCTCGAAACCGGCAAGTCCGATCAGGTCGACCGCCGCACCCGCGCGTTTCTGCGTTTCGGCGCGCGGCAGTTCCATCGCCACCAGACCCAGTTCGACGTTTTGCAGCACGGTCAGCCACGGGAACAGGGCGAAAGTCTGGAACACCATCGCCATGCCTGCGGCCGGGCCGAGCACCTCAGCGCCTTCAAATTTGACCTCACCCGCAGTCGGCGCGATCAGGCCGGAAATGATCCGCAGCAGGGTCGATTTTCCGGAGCCGGAGCGCCCCAGCAATCCGACGATTTCGCCGCCGATCAGCGTCAGCTGCAACTCGTCGAGCACCACCGACGATTCGTCGTTGCTGCCCTTGGCGAAGGATTTGCGGACGTTGCGGAGTTCCAGCAGGGGGCGATGAGTGCTGTTGATCATGGTTTGGTCAGTCCACGCGCAGGCGGCGTTCGGCGAAAGCATATAGCGGGCGCCACAGAACCCGGTTGAGGGCAACGACAAAGAACGACATCACCGCCACACCCAGCACCAGACGCGGGTAATCGCCGCCGGCGGTGGCGTCGGCGATGTAGGCGCCGAGGCCGTGCGCCTGCAGGCGGGTGCTGCCCCAGTTCACCACCTCGGCGACGATGCTGGCGTTCCACGAACCGCCGGAGGCGGTGATCGCGCCGGTGACATAGTAGGGAAAAATTCCCGGCAGCATGACCCGCAGCCACCATTGCCGTCCGGTCAGCCGCAGGCTCGCAGCCGCCTCCTTGAGATCGCCGGGGAATGCCGAAGCGCCGGCGATGACGTTGAACAGGATGTACCACTGCGTGCCGAGTATCATCAGCGGACTCAGCCAGATGTCGGCATTCAGGCCGAACCGCACGATCAGCACTACCGCCACCGGGAACAGAAGGTTGGCCGGAAATGCCGCCATGAACTGTGCCAGCGGTTGCACCGCCTGTGCCAGCCGCGGCCGCAGGCCGATCCATACCCCGATCGGCACCCAGACGATGCTGGCCAGCGCAATCAGCAGAATCACGCGCAACAGCGTGATCAGGCCCAGCCCCAGCGCGGTGAGCAGGTCGAATATGCCGAGCTCGGCGTGGATGAATCCGAATACGCGCCAGGCGGCATAAGCAGACAGCAGCCCCAGCGCGGCGTACCAGAGGCGGTCAGCAATCTTGTTGTCGAGCCGGCGCGGCGCGCTCTGTGCCGGTTTGCGCCGTTGCGGAAACACCGTGCGGCGGCGGATCAACTGGCGCGCGGCGAGGCTCACCGGCGCGGCCGATTGGTTGACCCAGCGGGTGCGGCGCAGCAGCGACAGGAACCAGGATTTCGCCGGCGCTCCGGAGGCGGTCTGCTCGAAACGGAAGCGCTCGGCCCAGGCGACGATCGGGCGGAACAGCAACTGGTCGTAAAGCAGGATGACGACCAGCATCGCCAGGATCGCATAACCGACCGCATGCAGGTCGCGATGCCCGATCGCCAGCGCGACATAGGAGCCGATGCCGGGCAGGACGATGTTGGTGTTGCCGACCGAAATCGCCTCGCTGGCAACGACGAAAAACCAGCCGCCGGACATCGACATCATCGCGTTCCAGACCAGGCCGGGTATCGTGCACGGCACTTCCAGACGCCAGTAGCGCTGCCAGGCAGACAGCCCGAAACCGCGGCTGGCTTCGTCGAGATCGTGTGGAATCGTGCGCAGCGATTGGTAGAAGCTGAACGTCATGTTCCAGGCCTGGCTGGTGAAGATGACGAAGATCGCGGCGCATTCAGCGCCCATCACATTGCCTGGAAACAGCGCCAGGAAGCCGGTTACGGTGAACGACAGGAAACCGAGGATCGGCACGGATTGCAGGATGTCCAGACACGGCACCAGCAAGGCGCCGGCGCGGCGGCTTTTCGCCGCCAGCGTGCCGTAAACGAAGGTGAAAATCAGTGACAGCAACAGTGCCACCAGCATGCGCAGCGTGGTGCGCATCGCGTAGGCCGGCAGGGCCGACGGGTCCAGCGACAGCGCCGAATGCTCCAGTCCCGACAGCGGTGCGGACATCTGTCGCGCACTGTGCGCCAGCAGCACGAAGCAGCCGAGCAGCAGCGGCACCGCGAGCAGGTCCCACCGATTCGGCAGCAGCCGTGAGGCAACGACCGAGACTGGTGCCCCCGTTTTTTGCATAGACTGGAAATCCGCGATTTATGGCTGGACTATCTATCACACTGCCATTCACATTGTATGAATCCGCGCGTTCCGGCGCACTGTGGAAATGCCCAGGCGCGACGGGATTATCATGTCCGCAGCAACCTCCCGAACCTTAAGTAGCCGCCATGAGCAGATCGGATGATGCCCGCACAATGATCGCCGCCCGCGAAACCGCGCAGCGCAATCCGATGCGGCCGCCGGATACGCTGCCGCGCGACGCACGCACAGCACTGCGTGTATTCATGGCGCATCCCAGCCCGCAACTGATCGGGCTGTTCGTACTGCTGTGCGCCGCGTTGCGCCTGTGGCTCGGGCACTTCACCTGGATTGACGCGCTGCTGGCGCTGGGCGCACTGGCGTATTTCCCGTTCAACGAATGGCTGATCCATGTCTACATGCTGCACTACAGGCCGCGCCGGATTTTCGGCCGCACCATCGACTTCTACCTGCCGGTGACGCATCGCCGCCATCACGCCGATCCGTGGAATCTCAAATGGGTGTTCATCCCGCGACATATCCACCTGATGACGCCGTTCACCATCGCGTTGATCCTGTGGGCGCTGTGGCCGTGGAAGGAATGGGCGCTGACCTATATCGTCACTTACCTGTTGCTCGGACTGCACTACGAATGGGTGCATTTCCTCGCACACATCCCCTGGTGCCCCGATCTCGCCTACTACCAGCGCCGCGTGCGCGAGCACCGGTATCACCATTTCCGCAACGAGAACTACTGGTGGGGTGTGAGCATGGGCCTGGGCGACCGTGTGTTCGGGACTGCGCCGATGGTCGACGAAACCGGGCGTTCAGGCACCACGAGCACGCTGGGCATGCGCTGAACGCGGCCGTGCAATCCGCAGCGTTCATTTCAGGGAGTCCGGGCCACTCCGTCACGAGACCGCTTCAACAGGCGAAGTCTGATCACGTGGCACGACGTTCGACCTGTGCTGCGGATAATCGTAAAGCCTTGCGCATGTATCCGCGCCAGAGAAACGTGGTGATGAACCATAAAATGGGTGCGGTGAGAGCAGAACTGGAATTAAATGCATAGCGCCACTTGATCTGCGTTTGCCCGGATGCCGTGCTGCTAAACCACCACTCGCCATCCGCGGAAGTTGCAAGAAAACGCAGTACGCCGGTAAAGCCACTGACCGTGTAGCTGAAATAATCGGGATGCCGGTATTGGTCAAGCCGCTCGTTGGCCGAGCTGCCGTCTGATAAATGCACGGTGCGTGTTTGACCTGCGGCGTCCCATGCGCCCACCTGACTTTGTGTGCCCGTCACCGCTGGCAACGGACCGAAGCCGGTAAATATCGTGGTCAGGTCTATGGGCACAATGTGCTCAAAGGTCCTGGCCTGCGCAGCTTCGACTCTGATCTCAACGGTTGCGGCAAATGAAACCACGGCAATCACTCCTTTTGGTGCCGCTCAATGCCGGAACCCTCCGCTGGCCAGAGCGCTTCGTCAGGCATTACGGTGTCGCAAGCTTGGCGTAGCGGTTTACAACGTTGCGGTGCGCTTCCTCATGGTAAGCAAGAAAGTCAGCAAGATTTGATTGCATGAAATCGAGCCTGCTCTCGTGGGGGGACAATCGCTGCCAGACCGATGCCAGTATCCGCCCATGTGGAGCAATGACATGCGGCAGGCACCCAAGCATCCCCCTGATTCCACGTGGATTCAATCCTAGTGGCCCGGCATATCCACCACAAGCACAGCTGGACGATGTCTTGATGCGCCATTGTTCGATGTCATTCAGGCCAATGACCCGGTCCCGGATAGGGCCTAGCGTGTACTCCGATATAGTGCCGCTGTCACCCGCGGCTTAACCCTTTAACTGCCGGGAACTCAAATCATGCCGGGTCAATCTGCCAAAGCAAAACAGTCCGCCACGCTGGTCAAGACCGTGGATGTGCTGATCATCGGCGCGGGGCTGTCGGGCATCGGCGCCGCCTGCCATCTGCGCCGCCAGTGTCCGAAAAAGACCTTCGCGATTCTGGAGCGGCGCGACGCCATCGGCGGCACCTGGGATCTGTTCCGCTATCCGGGCAACCGCTCGGCTTCCAGCAGGGTCTCGGGAATCGCCGCGCAGTTGATCGCG
>JBOICK010000030.1:0-58118 GCA_050739895.1 Stenotrophobium sp. | reverse complement strand
ATCAGGTTCGCAATAGTTGAGCGTCCAGGGCATGTGTGTGTTGACTCACCAGGAACCGCATTGTCCCAGCATAGCATTGGCAATGGAAGGTCCCGCAAATGCGCGATAAGTCCCTGATACGAAAGTTCAATTCCGTGCTGGAAATCGCATGGATTCCCTTGCTGCCTGAATTTCCGCTATGTGAAATTGAAAATGCCGGCGCCTTCAATCGAAAAATACTCCCTCGACATCCCCTTGGACGGGAATGTCGAGGGAGCTAAACGTGCCTTTACTGAACTGTTAGCGTCACATCGTCGAGCACGAACGACGTCTGATAACGACTGTCTTCCGTGCCCGTCACTTTCACGGTAACGGTCTGACCAAGATAGCCACTTACATCGAAGTTGTGCTGGGTGTATCCACTGTTGGCATTTACGTTTGAGAATGTGCCCAGCGTAGTGAGTCGCGTACCGGAGGCGTTATCCAGTTCCACCGTCAGGGTGTCATAGGCGGTGCTGCCGGTCTCGGCCGTATCGATATGCAACCACAGGGATAAGGTGGCAGTGGTCGCGGTGCTGGGCAGCGTGACTGTTTGAGACACCGTATCCGTATGGCTGGAGCCATAGCCGTCCAGCCAGGCATCCCAGGTTCCCGCATGCGGCGGTTCGCTGCTGCTGTTGCTCACCACACCTGAAGACGCGGTCCAGGGTGCGGGGTTGCTTGAACCGTTTTCGAAACCAGTGTTACCGAGCAGCTGGCTGGAACCGCCACCACCACCTCCGCCTCCGCCACCAGAGGCGGTGTAAGCACCGACCAGACTGACACCCGAAAAAGCCTGGTACGGATTCAGCATCACATAATAGGTTCCGGTCTGGACATTGCTGATGTTGCAGGTCTCCGCATTGCCGGCAATGTAAGGGCGGCAGTCATAGCTGGACAAGGTCGGTGCAGCACCGAAGCGGACGTACATATCAGAATCACCTGTACCGCCGCTGGTGTTGAAGCTCAGATTGGTGGCTCCTGCGGGTACATCAAGCGTGAAGTTCAACTGCTGTCCGGTGCCCGCGGTCAGATTGGTAGCCGGGACGCCGTTCTGCAATGCGATTGCACCGCCGCCGCCACCACCGCCACCGCCGCTGGTGCCGTTACATGATGTGGGGTTGAACTGAATGCCCAGTACCGGATGCAGCTCGATTGCATTGGGTGCAACTCCGGTCTGGCCGTGCTGGAAATCGAAGAAACCAACACCGGTCAGACATACCGGGATGCTCACCGTCTTGAATGAACCGCTCGCGGAGTATTTGTTATCAAATACCTGGCGAGCAGACTGGATACCGGACGTGAACGGACTGCTCGCACCGACACACGCGGGATCCGGAATCTCGGCGATCATGGTATTGCCGTTGGCATCCTGGATGACCAGGTGATAGTCCGAATCGGATTCCAGCTTGTACTTGGTGAGCGTTGCGCCTACTGCAAATACCGTGGTCTCAGTGGGTTGCACACGGTTGTTGGATGGCAACGAGCTGGGTGCGGTGAGTGATCTCAGATTCGAGATCGTGGTCGTGGTACTGCTGTTGATGTTCACCAATCCCACGTCTGCATCAGTACCGGTCTTGACGGACCAACGCTCGACACCACAGCTGCCGGTGCTGGCATTAGGTGTCATGGCCACCAGTTCCCGTTCTTCGGGATCATGAGGTCGTGACAGGGTGCTTGCCGCGTAGGTGCCTAAAATCACACAGGCACACACGGCCATGAGCACGGCCGCAAGGCCGCGCAATTTTCGAGAACGCATTTTGTTATCCCCCAGATAGAGGTTGATTGGCCCGGCCGTTACCCCCTAGGTAATGACCGGATACTTTGGTGCCTGATCCCCGTGAGGCGCACGTTCACGCACAGGACGTGCAGGAACATGTGGCAGAAACTCCAAAGGCCGACCTGAGTATAGGCAGGGTCTGGCCGATTTCCAGTCGATTTTGATGAAGAATATTTGACGCTTTTATGTCAAAGCTGAATGAAATTCGATATCGAGGATGAATTCATGTCGTCAGCTTATGTTCATGTCAGTGCAGACAGTAGAGGTCCGGTCTTGGCAGCACAGTGCTGAGCCGTGCCGGGTCGCCGCAAAGTGATCCAGAATTATGTGCGGATAGGGGTCGCGATCGCCGAATCGCCACGCGGTCGCTCGCCGGTTCGGCGTCGGGGAGTAGTGGAGAGGAGAACTGATATTTCAGCAGGATGGAGTCGCGATTTCAGGCGGGTAAAGCGGGCGACAGAAGCGTATCTCCTGCGCCGCCCGCTAGAGTGAAGTTAGCGGCATAAGACAATTAATTCCAATCCAGCACCACTTTGCCGGATTTGCCGGAACGCATCACGTCGAAACCCTGCTGAAAGTCGGCGATCGGGTAGTGGTGCGTAAGCACCGGGGTGATGTCGAGCCCGCTCTGGAGCATGCTGACCATCTTGTACCAGGTCTCGAACATCTCGCGACCGTAGATACCTTTCAATAACAAACCCTTGAAGATCACCTGGTTCCAGTCAATCGCCACGTCGCTGGGTGGCAGGCCCAGCAGCGCTATCTTGCCGCCGTTGTTCATGGTGGCGAGCATCTGCCGGAAAGCCTGCGCGTTGCCGGACATCTCCATGCCGACGTCGAAACCTTCTTTCATGCCCAATTCTTTCATCACATCTTCGATCCTGGTCTGCGTGACATTAATGGCACGGGTGGCGCCCATCTTGCGCGCCAGTTCCAGCCGGTAGTCGTTAACGTCGGTGATGACGACGTTGCGTGCGCCGACATGTTTCGCGATAGCAACTGCCATGCAACCGATTGGACCGGCACCGGTGATCAGTACGTCTTCGCCGACCAGGTCGAAGGACAGTGCGGTGTGCGTCGCATTGCCCAATGGATCGAGAAATGCAGCGACGTCATCGGAGATGTCATCCGGCAGCGGAAACGCATTCACCGCCGGGATGACCAGGTATTCGGCAAAACAACCGGGCCGGTTCACGCCGACACCGACCGTGTTGCGGCACAGATGCCGGCGGCCTGCACGACAGTTGCGGCAATGCCCGCAGGTGATGTGGCCTTCGCCGGACACACGTTGACCTATCTTGTAGCCTTGTACTTCGCTACCGATCTCTTCCACCACGCCGACGAATTCATGGCCGACCGTCATCGGCACCGGGATAGTCTTCTGTGCCCATTCATCCCAGTTGTAGATGTGGATGTCGGTGCCGCAGATGGCGGTTTTCTTTACTTTGATCAGTAAATCGTTGTGCCCGATTTTCGGTTTCGGCATGTCCTGCAGCCAGATCCCTTCTTGCGATTTGGCTTTTACCAAGGCCTTCATTTGTGTGCCCTCAAAATTTATTTGATAACGCTGAGTTGCTTGCCGACTTTCGCAAACGCGGCAATTGCCTTATCGAGATGCTGTTTCTCGTGTCCTGCCGAAATCTGGGTGCGGATACGAGCCTTGCCTTGCGGCACCACCGGGAACGAGAACCCGATTACGTAAATACCTTCCTTCAATAATTCATCGGCCATGGTCTTGGCGAGTTTCGCGTCGCCGAGCATGACCGGGATGATCGGATGATCAGCACCTGCCAGCGTGAAACCGAGTTTCTGCATCTCGGCGCGGAAATACTGGCTGTTGTCACGCAGTTTCTTGCGTAATGCACTGCCGTTCTCGATCAGATCCAGAACCTTGATCGATGTGGCTGCGATCACGGGTGCGAGCGTATTCGAGAACAGATACGGTCGCGAACGCTGCCGCAACCATTCGACGATTTCCTTGCGGCCCGAGGTGTAACCGCCGGAGGCGCCGCCGAGCGCCTTGCCGAGCGTACCCGTGAGGATATCCACGCGACCCATGACGTCGCGAAACTCATGGCTGCCACGACCGTGTTCGCCCATGAAGCCTACCGCATGCGAATCGTCCACCATCACCAGTGCACCATACTTGTCAGCCAGATCACAAACGCCTTGCAGGTTGGCGATGATGCCGTCCATCGAGAACACACCGTCGGTCGCAATCAGCTTGAAGCGACAGCCTTCGGCTTCCTTGAGCTTCGCTTCCAGGTTCGCCATGTCGTTGTTGTTGTAACGGAAGCGTTTGGCTTTACACAGCCGCACACCGTCGATGATGCTGGCGTGGTTCAGCGCGTCGCTGATCACCGCATCCTGTTCGTCGAGCAACGTCTCGAACAGTCCACCGTTGGCATCGAAGCACGATGAGTAAAGAATCGTGTCGTCAGTACCGAGAAACTTTGACAGCCGTGCTTCCAGTTCCTTATGCACCGTCTGGGTGCCGCAGATGAAGCGCACCGAAGACAGCCCAAAACCGTATTTGGGCAATGCAGCTTGCGCGGCTTTCACCAGTTCGGGGTTGTTGGCCAGACCCAGGTAATTGTTGGCGCAGAAATTGATGACTTCCTCGCCGGAACCGACCTTGATGGTTGCCTGCTGCGGCGTGCTGATGACGCGCTCGGCTTTGTAAAGACCGGCTTCATGCAGGCCGGCGATTTGCTGGCGCAAATGGGCGAGAAAGGTGTCTTTCACGGGGGCTCCAAAAGGCGGGGGATTGGGAGGCGCGCAATTATACCAGCCCCTGAAATCCGGAGTGCTAGACTGCCCGCATCCATGAACAGACGGGCGTGGCGAGGCGATGTCGCATCAGCAAACAAGAAACAGCGAAGCCCTGTCGCGTCCAAGACTGGACAAATGGCTTTGGTGCGCGCGCTTCTTCAAGACCCGCTCGCTGGCAACGGTCGCGGTGAACGGCGGCAAGGTGCATGTGAACGGCGTACGCGCCAAACCGGCACATGAGCCACGCATCGGTGACCGGCTGGAGATCACGCGCGGGACCGAGCATTACGAAATCATTGTATTGGCACTCTCGGATAAGCGCGGGCAGGCTAAAGAAGCGCAGGCCTTATATGAAGAGTCCGAAGCCAGCCGTGAACGTCGGGAGCATGAGTCGAGGCTGCGCAAGGCAGCGACCATGGCAACGCCGATGACCCCCGGGCGTCCGGACAAGCGGACCCGCCGCCTGATCCATCGCTTTAAACAAGGCTGAAAATGGCTCTTTTCCTCCCTGGCGTTGTTGCGGCCGCTCTCGAAATCCTAACGTACTATCTTGTACGCTCCGGTTTCTCCAGCGTCCGCGCCTAGCCAGGAAGCAAAATCCCTCATTTTCAGCTCAACCGGAAATAACCATGGCTAGACCCATAACACCTGCGCTTGCTGTGGACATCATCATCGAGCTGACCGATCGGCCGGATCGGCCCATCCTGCTGATCGAACGGCGTAATCCGCCTCCGGGCTGGGCGTTACCCGGCGGTTTCGTGGATGTCGGCGAGACGCTGGAACAAGCGGCGGTGCGGGAAGCGAAGGAGGAGATTGGGCTGGATATCCGGCTTAAGGTATTGCTGGGTTGCTATTCCAATCCGTCCCGCGATCGCCGCGGGCATACGGTGAGCGCGGTGTATATAGCTGAAGCAGAGGGTGAACCCCAAGCGGGTGACGATGCGGGCCGGGTGATGCTGGCCGATGTCTTCGCCCTGCCCAAACTGGCTTTCGATCATGCGTTAATCCTGTCCGATTACCGACGCTATCGCGAGACCGGGATGCTGGCCCCATTGCGACTCTGATGGACAGGTCTACTTGGCATGAGTGATGCATCATTTCTCGACTACGTGCTGGAGCAGCTCGCTGATGTCCGCGATCTGAAGTCGCGCCCCATGTTTGGCGGGCATGGACTCTACATGCACGACAGCTTCTTCGGCATCGTGCACGGGGGCGCGCTGTACTTCCGCACTGATGAAGCCAGCCGCCCGGACTACGTAAGTAGCGGCAGCAGGCCGTTCAATCCCAAAGGCGTGCGTGAGCTTCATCGTTACTATGAAGTGCCAGCCGATGTGCTTGAGCATGCAGAAACGCTGCAGATATGGGCTCAGAAAGCCGTGAGAACCCGCGGCTAAGTGTCGGGGGTGCGGCCGGGCATACGTATTTCGATTACGCGCTGATCCGGTCCGATTATCGGCGCTATCTTGAGACCGGGATGCTGGCGCTGGAGTGCGAGTGAGCGGGGTCCACTCGCACGTAACTTGATGAAATTCCGTACAGAATCCAGTGCTTAGGGACGCCGCCGGGGCTCTTCGTATATACTGCGCAGCTTCATAACGACCATCCAATCCGGCCGGAAAGCATGTCCAGTTCTCCACGTATCCTGGCGATTCTGGCGGCGGCGTGTTTTGCGCTGCTGTGGTTCGCCAATCTCCAGTACCGGGACCTGTTTCAGACCGACGAAGGCCGTTACGCCGAGATCCCGCGCGAGATGCTGGCCAGCGGCGATTGGGTGACGCCGCGCCTCGACGGCCTCAAGTATTTCGAGAAACCGGCCCTGCAATACTGGGCGACCGCCGTGACCTACGCGGTATTTGGCGAGTCCAACTGGACCTCAAGGTTGTGGACGGCGCTGACCGGATTTCTCGGCATATTGATGACGGCTTGGGTGGGTTGGCGTCTGTTTGACCGCAGCACCGCGTGGGGCGCGGCACTGCTGCTGGCGAGCAGTTTCTATTATGTGATCATGGGGCATTTCAACACGCTCGACATGGGCGTGAGTTTCTTCATGAGTGCGACGCTGTTTGCGTTTCTGCTAGCGATGCGCGCTGCTGACAGCGGCGATCTGCGCGCGCGCCGGAACTGGATGTATGCAGCCTGGGCTGCTGCCGCGCTGGGGATGTTGAGCAAGGGCCTGGAAGCGGTGGTGTTACCGGGCGCGGTGTTCGTGCTGTACACACTCGTTGCACGTGACTGGAAGCGCTGGAAACAACTGCACTATTACGGCGGCCTGCTGATCTTCCTGGTCATCGCTGCGCCCTGGTTCGTATTGGTCAGTATCCGCAATCCGGATTTTTTCCAGCACTTCTTTATCTACGAACATTTCGAGCGCTTCCTGACGCCGGTCGCACACCGGCCGGGTTCCTGGTGGTATTTCATTCCGATCCTGATCGCGGGCATGTTGCCGTGGTGGCCGCAATTCGTGCGTGCGACTTTGAAATCGTGGCAGCGTGGACCAGGGATGCGAGGCGGCAGCGGCATTTTCAATCCGACTCTGTTCATGTGGATATGGGTCGCGTTCATCTTCGTGTTCTTTTCGTTCTCGGATTCCAAGCTCGGCAGTTACATCCTGCCGATCTTTCCGGCACTGGCGTTGCTGGTCGGGCATGAGCTTGGAAAATTGCGCCGCAGCGATATTCTGCTTAACGCAGTGCTGTGTGTGGTCATGGCGCTGGCCACGCTGTGGTTAGCGCCGATGTTGAAACACGATGGCGGCGGTGTGCCACTGGAGCTTTACAAGGCGTACCTGCCGTGGCTCGCGGTGGGTTGTGGTGTGCTGTTACTGGGAGCAGGTACCGCATTTGTATTGGCTTACTATCGATGCCCCTGTGCTGCGGTGGGTTTGCTGGCGGCGGGGATGTTCATCACATTGCAGATAATCACCAGTGGCGCTCAGGTCTTGTCGCCGGTCTATTCCGGCCATTCGCTGGTGAAACAGCTTGGTGATCGTGATACGACAAGCACCCCGTTCTACAGCGTGGATGATTACCAGCAATCGTTGCCGTTTTATCTCAAACGGACGCTGACGCTGGTGGCATACCAGGGTGAACTGGCATTCGGTATCCGGCATGAACCGGATAAGTGGATTCCGGACCTCGATGCCTTTACCAAGCGCTGGCAACAGGACGCCAGGGCCTTCGCGGTGATGCCGACGGAGACTTATCAAACCCTGCTCAAGCAGGACCTGCCAATGAAGATCATCGCGCAGGATACGGCGCGCGTGATCGTGGAGAAACCATGAACCTGGTCAGCTTTCTTCTGGTATTGACCGGCGTGATGCTGAACGCCGCCGCACAATTATTGCTCAAGGCCGGCGTGACCCGGGTCGGTGAGATCAAGCTCACGCTGAGCACGATCCTGTCGGCGGGCTGGAAACTGGCGTTTGAGCCGCACATCCTCGGTGGTCTGACCTGTTATGTGGTCAGCGTAGTGGTGTGGATACTGGCCTTGTCACGCGTGCAGGTGAGCATCGCCTATCCGATGCTGTCGCTGGGCTACGTCGTCACCGCGGTCGCAGCCTGGTGGCTGATGGGCGAATCGTTGAGCGCGATACGGATTACGGGCATTGCGGTCATCATAGTCGGTGTTTATCTGGTTGCGCGCAGCTGATTTATCGAGAGCCAATAATCAATGAGTAACTATCTGCCATTCACAAGACCGACTATCGACGAAGAGACTATCGCGGGTGTCGTGGATGTGTTGCGTTCCGGCTGGATCACGACCGGCCCGATGGTGGCGCAATTCGAACAGGATCTTGCGACGTACCTGGGCGGTGGACGTCAGGTGCGCACATTCCTGCATGCGACCGGTGCGCTGGAGGAAGCGTTGGTAGTCGCGGGTATCAAATCCGGCGACGAAGTTATCGTGCCGGCCATGACGTTCGCCGCCACCGCCAATGTGGTGTTGCGTTTGGGTGCGAAACCGGTGTTGGTGGATGTGGATCTGCGCTCACGCAGTCTGCTGCTGGATCAGGTGGCAGCCGCGATCACACCTAAAACCCGCGTGATCATGCCGGTGCACCTGAATGGTCTGGCAGTGGATATGGATGGCGTGTATGCGCTGGCTGAAAAGCACAAGCTGCGTGTAATTGAAGATGCCGCGCAAGCGATTGGAACCTCATACAAAGGCCGCAAGATCGGTTCTTTCGGCGACATTGTGGTGTTCAGTTTCCACGCCAACAAGAACCTGACCACCATCGAAGGCGGTGCGATCTCGCTGGCGAACGAAGCGGAAGCCAAGCAGCTCGAGATTCTGCGCTTCCACGGCATCACCAAATTCGCGGATGGAACCATGGATGTGACCCGTGCTGCCAGCAAACACAATATGACCGACGTGGCGGCGCGCATCGGCATCGAACAGCTAAAGCGACTGGACGGGTTCAACGACAAGCGCCGGCAACTCGCCTATCGTTATTTCGAGCTGCTGGACGGCAACAGGCTGGGCGTGCTGCCGGCGCGTGGCGACGAGGGCCACAGCTGGCACATGTTCACCCTGTTGCCGGCCTACAACGCCGATTGCCCGGATCGCGCCACGCTCAAGCAGCGAATGCATGAACGCGGCATCGGTATCGGCATCCACTACCAAGCGCTTAACCAGTTCACGTTGTATCGAGATATGGGACATGCGAAGGGCAGCTTCCCCAATGCGGAGCGTATCGGCCTCGAGACCGTGACACTCCCATTATTTCCCGGCATGATGCTGGAGGAAGTGGACCGGGTGTGTGCAGTCCTCGCGGAATGTCTCGGCAAGTGAACAGTCGGAGAAACTCATGACACAACAAGTAAACACGTCACTGGTCTCCGTGGTGATCCCGGTCTATAACGAACAGGAATCACTCGCGGTCCTGTTCGCACGTCTGTATCCGGCGCTCGATGCTTTGAATCGCAAATACGAAATTCTGTTCGTGGATGATGGCAGTGCGGATCGCTCTGCCGCCATGTTGCGCGAGCAATTCGATAAACGTCCGGATGTCACGCGGGTAGTATTGTTGCAGAGCAATTTCGGCCAACATGCGGCAATCCTGGCCGGGTTCAGTGCAGCACAGGGTGAGATCGTGGTGACGCTGGATGCGGATCTGCAGAATCCACCAGAGGAAATCGCTACGCTGTTGGCCAAGATGGATGAGGGCTACGATTATGTCGGCACCATCCGTCGCAAGCGCCAGGATGTCTGGTGGCGGACCTATGCTTCACGGCTGATGAACCGGCTACGCGAGCGTATAACGAAAGTGAAGATGACCGATCAGGGTTGCATGTTGCGCGCCTATGCAAAGCATGTGGTGGATGCCATCAACAATACCAGCGAGATCAATACCTTCATTCCGGCACTTGCATATCTGTACTCGTTGCGCCCCACCGAAGTGACAGTCGAGCACAACGAACGCGAAGCGGGCGAATCCAAGTATTCCCTGTACAAGCTGATCCGGCTCAACTTCGATCTGGTGACGGGGTTCTCGGTGGTGCCGCTGCAGATATTTTCATTCTTCGGTGTGATTATTGCGACCGGTTCGGTCATGTTGTTCCTTTACTTGATGATCTACCGGATTCTCTATCCGCAGGGCACCGTGCAGGGCGTGTTCACATTGTTTGCCGTGGTGTTCTTCTTCATCGGCATCCTGCTGTTCGGTATCGGTTTGCTGGGCGAATACGTGGGGCGCATCTATCAGGAAGTGCAGCGCCGGCCGCGGTTCCTGATCCGGGCGATACTCGAGAAGAAAGCCAAGTGACCAGTGCAGTTGTCTTTGCATACCACAATGTGGGCGTGCGCTGTTTGTCGGCCCTGCTCGCACAGGGAGTACATGTCAAACTCGTAGTGACTCATCCTGATGACCCGAATGAGAATATCTGGTTCGACAGCGTACAGCGACTGGCGGAACTGAATCACATTCCGGTGGTTCTGCCCGACGATCCGAATACCGATGAGTTCGTGGCGCGGGTCGCGGCACTTGAGCCGGATTTCCTGTTCTCGTTCTATTACCGGTTCATGCTCAAGGCGTCATTACTCGGCATTCCGAAGCGCGGGGCGCTCAACATGCACGGCTCTCTGTTACCAAGATACCGTGGCCGGGTACCGATCAATTGGGCCATCGTACACGGTGAACGCGAGACCGGTGCGAGCCTGCACTATATGGAGATCAAACCGGATGCCGGCGATCTGGTGGATCAGCAGGCCGTGCCGATCCTGCCGGACGATACGGCAGGGCAGGTATTCGATAAAGTCACGGTCGCGACCGAGATGGTCATGATGCGCAGCCTCCCGGGATTGATGCAGGGCAGCGCGCCGCGTGTGCCGCTCGATCTGAAAGCAGGCAGTTATTATGGGCGACGTCGCCCGGAAGACGGGCGCATTGATTGGCGGCAGCCTGCCCAGACGGTCCATAATCTGATTCGGGCAGTGGCGCCGCCCTATCCCGGCGCTTTCAGTGCGGCAGCAGGGCATGCGCTCAAGTTGCTGCGCAGCCATTATGCAGCGGAAGCCGCGCAGCATCCGCAGCCAAGTCTGTATGCAGAGGCCGGTCGTTGTTATGTCGATTGCAACGACGGCAAACGTATCGAGATATTGCAACTTGAATTTGACGGCAAAGTGATGGATGCGTCGCAGTTTCTGGCGCATCACGGCACCGCGCCACTTTCTCTGGGAGATCACGTGTGAAGAAGATTCTGATTCTGGGCGTCAACGGCTTCATCGGCCACCACTTGAGCAAGCGCATCATCGACACGACCGACTGGGAAGTGTTCGGCATGGACATGTTCTCGGAACGCGTCAGCGACCTGATGGGCAATCCGCGTTTCCATTTCTTCGAAGGTGACATCACCATCAACAAGGAATGGGTCGAATATCACGTGCGCAAGTGTGACGTGGTGTTGCCACTGGTGGCGATCGCAACGCCGGCGACTTACGTGAAAGATCCGTTGCGCGTGTTCGAGCTGGATTTCGAAGCCAACCTGCCGATCGTGCGGCAATGCGTGAAGTACAAGAAACGCGTGTTGTTCCCCTCGACGTCTGAAGTCTACGGCATGTGCCGTGACGACGGCTTCGATCCGTATACCTCGGAACTGATCCTCGGCCCGATCAACAAGCCGCGCTGGATCTATTCCTGTTCCAAGCAGCTCATGGACCGCATCATCTGGGCTTACGGAGAGCGGGAAGGCTTGGCCTACACGTTGTTTCGGCCGTTCAACTGGATCGGCCCGGGCCTGGATTCCATCTACACACCGAAGGAAGGCAGCTCGCGCGTGGTGACCCAGTTTCTCGGCCACATCGTGCGCGGTGAGACTATCAAGCTGGTGGACGGCGGAGCGCGCCGGCGCGCCTACACTTACGTCGAGGACGGTATCGATGCGTTGATGAAGATCATCGAAAACAAGGGCGGTGTCGCCGACAAGCGGATCTACAACATTGGCAACCCCAAGAACAGTCATTCGGTGAAGGAACTGGCGGATATGATGATGGAGATTGCACTCTCCATGCCCGAGTACGCCGAGAATGCGAAGAAGGTCAAGCTCGTGAGCGTCAGTGCTGACGATTATTACGGCAAGGGTTACCAGGATGTCGAGAACCGTCTGCCCAGCGTCGAGCATACCCGCAAGGAACTTGGCTGGGAACCGCATATCGACATGAAGATTGCCTTGCGCAAGATCTTCGAGTTCTACAAGGGGGATGTGGCAGAAGCGCGCCGGTTAGTGGAAGAAACCAGCGGCAGCTAGTCCTGAATGCCACAGCTTGCGCTAAAGATAGACGTCGACACTTTGCGCGGCACGCTTGAAGGCGTACCGCCACTTGTCGATGTACTCAAGAAACACGGTGCACAGGCTACATTCCTGTTCAGTCTCGGTCCGGATAATACCGGCCGCGCGTTACGCCGGCTGCTGCGCCCCGGGTTTCTGAAGAAAGTCTTCCGGACCAACGTCGCGGGCAATTACGGTCTCAAGACGCTGATGTACGGCGTGCTGATCCCCGGACCGGATATCGGCGTTGAAGGTGCTGATGCAATGCGGGTGGTGCGGGATGCAGGCTTCGAGGTCGGTATCCACACCTGGGATCATATTCGCTGGCAGGATTTCGTGGCACGCCGCGACGCCGAGTGGACGCGACGGGATTTCGTGAAGGCAGTCGAGCGTTTCAAGGATATTTTCGGCAACGCACCCACGACCTTCGGCGCGGCAGGCTGGCAGATGAATGCACATGCATTTGGACTGGAGCAGGAGTTCCACATGCATTACGCCAGCGATACGCGCGGTACGCATCCATTCCTGCCGGAACTGCAGGGCCGCGTATTCGAAGTGCCGCAAATCCCCACCACCTTGCCGACGCTGGATGAGCTGGTGGGGGTGAATGGCATCACGGTGGACAATGTCGCTGAGCATCTTCTGAAACTGACTGACACGCAATCCGCATATCCACAGGTCTATACGTTGCATGCTGAACTGGAAGGTATGGCGCTGCGGCCGGTGTTCGAGAAATTGCTCAACGGCTGGCGTGCGCAGGATTATGAGCTGGTCGCAACCCGGACACTCGCAGCAGCGCTGGATCGCAAGTCATTGCCGGTCCATCAGGTGGTGATGGGTGAATTGGAAGGCCGTTCCGGCACGCTGGCATTGCAGGGCCCGGTTAGCACAGCGGCTGCTGTATAATCCGCGCCAGTCTTCAGTGGCCGCGATGGCCGCTCTCAAACTTCAGAGGAATATCCATGGCTTACAAGCATGTCAAGCTGCCGGCAGGCGGCGCCAAGATCACTATTCAGAACGGCAAACTCAATGTGCCGGACAATGCCATCCTCGGCTACGTCGAAGGTGACGGCATCGGTGTGGACATCACGCCTGCTTCACTGAAGATATGGGATGCCGCAGTCGCGAAGGCCTACGGCGGCAAGCGCAAGATCCACTGGTGCGAGACTTATCTGGGCGAAAAAGCCGCTGGCCTCTACGACGGCAATTACTGCCCGGACGAGACGCTCAAGGCCCTGCAGGAACTGGTGATCTCGATCAAGGGTCCGCTGACCACGCCGGTGGGCGGCGGGTTCCGTTCGCTCAACGTTGCGTTGCGCCAGGACCTCGACCTCTACGCCTGCGTACGTCCGGTGCGCCACTATGCCGGCGTGCCGTCGCCGCTGAAGACGCCGGGCAAGGTCGATGTGGTGATCTTCCGCGAGAACACTGAAGACGTTTACGCCGGCATCGAGTACAAGTCCGGTACGCCGGAGAACGAGAAGGTCGCAAAATTCCTGCGCGAGGAAATGAAGGCCAAGTTCTTCGAGGGTGCAGGCCTCGGCATCAAGCCGATTTCCGCGTTCGGCTCGAAGCGCCTCGTGCGCAAGGCGATCCAGTACGCGATCGATAACGGCCGCGAGTCGGTGACCATGGTGCATAAGGGCAACATCATGAAGTTCACCGAAGGCGCGTTCCGCAACTGGGGTTACGAAGTCGCGCGTGAGGAATTCGGCAACGTCACCATCACCGAGGAACAGCTTTACGCCGAGTACAAGGGCAAGCAGCCGGAAGGCAAGATCGTGATCAAGGATCGCATCGCCGACATCATGTTCCAGATGATGCTGCTGCGCCCCGACGAGTTCGACGTGCTGGCGACGCCCAACCTCAACGGTGACTACCTGTCCGACGCCATCGCGGCGGAAGTCGGCGGCATGGGCATCGCCCCCGGCGCCAACATCGCCGACAACGTCGCGGTGTTCGAGGCCACCCATGGCACCGCGCCGAAGTACGCCAACCAGAACAAGGTCAATCCCGGATCGCTGCTGTTCTCCGGCGTGATGATGCTGGAGTACATGGGCTGGCGCGAGGCGGCCGACCTGATCACGCTGACTTATCCGGAAGTTATTGCGGACGGCATCGTCACCTACGATTTCGCGCGCCAGATCGACGGCGCTACCGAAGTCGGCACCAGTCAGTTTGCTGATGCGCTGATCGAGCGCATCAATGGTGGCATCGATCTCGAGGCCAAGCGCAAGGCACAACAGGAACAGCTGATCAAGGAACGCAAGCAGCGCGAAATCCGCCGCCTGCTGCAGCCCATGGAAGAGATGCTCGATACCGGCCGCGTGCCACATACCGTCGGCGACCTGATGACACGCACCCTGATCACCATTACCGAGATCGAGACTGTCGAGCAGGCCATGCACGTGATGAGCGACAACAATGTCAGCTCGGTGGTGGTGGAGCCGAATGCGCAGGGCGAGTGGGGCATCCTCACGCGCCGCGACATCGTCAGCAAGCTGGTGCGCAGCAACAAGAACCCGGCGATTACCAAGATCAAGGATGTTTCCAGTCGTCCGGTGGTATCGGTGCCGGCCGAGACCAGCATCCGCGAAGCGGCGCGGATCATTTCCGAACGCAATTTCAGCCGCCTGACGGTGGAGCAGGGCGGCCGTATCATCGGCATCGTCACCGAGACCGATATATTCAAATCGGTCGAGAAATTCGGCTGGGCGACGGAGTAAGGTTCAGGATCAGACACGAGAGGGCGGCGCGATGCCGCCCTGGTTGTTCAAGCGAATCGCGAGGGCAGCATGGGCGTTGGCCTGTTCATCGTTGGCGACGAAATCCTCTCAGGCAAGCGCAGCGACAAACACCTTGCCAAGGTCATCGGTCTGCTGACCGCGCGCGGCATGTCGTTGCGCTGGGTGCAGATTGTCGGCGACGACGAGGCGCAGATTGCCGCGGCGATTGCCGGCAGCCATGCGCGGGGCGATGTTGTGCTGAGCTGCGGCGGCATCGGCGCAACGCCCGATGATCGGACTCGTCAGGCAGCAGCCCGCGCATTCGGGGTCCCCCTGCAACGGCATGCGCAAGCCGAACAACTGATCGTCAGCGAGTATGCCGAGCGCGCGCATCCTAACCGCGTACTGATGGCGGATTTCCCGCAGGGTGCTGAGCTGATTCCAAATCCGGTAAACCGGGTTGCCGGTTTTTTCCTGAATCAACATTATTTCGTGCCGGGATTTCCTGAAATGGCCTGGCCGATGTTGGAGTGGGTGCTGGATACCCAACTGGCGCATCTGCACGACGCACATCCAGCAGTGGAATTTTCGTTGCGCGCCATTGGCAGCAGCGCCGAGGGTGACCTGCTGGAACTGATGGAAGAGGCGCTGGCGAAATTTCCCGGCATCACGCTTTCGAGCCTGCCGTCACGCGGCGACGCACTGCAGCCGCGACATATCGAGTTCGGCATCAAGGGCCCGCGAGCACTTGCGGCCCCGGCGTTCATCGCTTTTCGCGCCGGACTCGCAGGTTGGCCTGGTTTGCGCATCGAGGATATTCACACGCCGTGAATCGCCTTATGCGGTCGTTCGATTCGCGCCGGATTTGTGAATGAATTTTTCGACCAAGGTTGCGTAGACCAGCGATTGCAGCAGCGCGACGGCACTGCCGGTGAGGACCTCGATCACGCGCAGCAGGGCGAAGTGCAGTTCCTGATGCAAGCCGCCACCACCGAACGTGGCGGACATGATGATCACCGAAGTGGCGGGGGCGAGTCGCCAGTTGGCCGGATAGTTGTGCGCCAGCATCGCCACCAGCAGGGCCAGCAGCATCGACAGCAGTAGCGATATGAAACTGGGTCCCATCGATACCAGCAGCAGGCCGGCGCTGAGCGTACCGGTCAGTGTGTTGATGGTGCGCGCCGAGAAATTCGCCTTGGCCTGCGCGATGTCCGGCTCGGTGACGATGATCAGCGAGATCAGCGCCCAGTACGGCTCGGCGATGCCGCAGGCGCGCAGGCCGTACCACAACATCACCGAGCCGGTGAAAATCTTGACTGCGTAGAGCGAGGCGTTTTTCTTCGGACTGATCAGGATCAACGACATGAGATCAGTGCGGCGCCTCGCAGGATTTCACGTCCGCTTTCACAATCAGGCCGCGTTTTTCGAGCAGCGGCTGCACATCGGGCGGCGCGCCATAAAAATCTTCGAACAGTGTGGTGGGATCGACGCTGTAACCACGTGACAGCACCTTTGCGCGCAGGTAATCGCCGTTGGCACGAGTCATACCGCCGTGGGTGTGAAACCAGTGGCCGGTATCGACCGCCAGAACATCGCTCCAGATGTAGGCGTAGTAGGCGGCGTCGTAACCGAGGAAAAAGATGTGCGCGAAATACGGCGCGTGATAGCGCGGCGGCACTGCGTAATAATCCGCACCGGCCTTGACCAGCGCCGTGTGCTCAAACGCCATCACATGCGCTGCGTCCGGTGCCTGGCTTGAGGAAACCTGGTGAAATGCCTGATCGACGATCGCAGCGGCAAGATACTCGGTTGTGGCAAAACCCTCGCCAAATTTCTGCGCCGCCAACACCTTGTCGAGCAGGGCCTTGGGCATCGGCGCGCCGGTCTTGTAGTTGCGCGCGTAATTCGCCAGCACGGCCGGATCGCTGGCCCACATCTCGTTATATTGGGATGGATACTCGACAAAATCCGGTGGTACCGCAGTACCCGCGAACAGCGGGTATTCGACGTTCGAGAACAGGCCGTGAAGGGCATGGCCGAATTCGTGGAACATGGTTGTCACCTCGTCGAAGGTCAGCAGCACCGGCTGTCCTGCGGGCGGTTTGACGATATTGAGCTGGTTAGCCACCACCGGCTTGAGCCCGAGCAGGTGCGACTGGCTGACGTATTCGTTCATCCATGCGCCACCCTGCTTGTTGTCGCGTGCGAAATAATCCAGAAGTATCAGGCCCAGTGAAGTGCCATCCTCGTTGAATACCTCGAACACTCGCACATCAGGTCGATAGGCCGGCAGATCCTTGCGCTCGACGAAATGCACACCATAGAGCTGGTGCGCGGCATAGAACACGCCGTCGCGCAGGACATGCTCAAGCTCGAAGTAGGGCCGCACCTGTGCCTGGTCGTAGTCAAAGCGCGCCTTGCGTACCTGCTCGGCGTAAAACGCCCAGTCCCACGGCTCGAGCTTGAACGACGGAGTGCCGGCAGCCTTTGCCTGCCGGTCGATCAGCGCCTGCATGTCGGCTGCTTCCTGGTGGGCCTTGTCCTCAGCTGCAGGCATCAGCTGCGCCAGCATCTTGTTGACAGCTTCCGGTGTGCCTGCGGTTTCGGTTTTCAGCACGTAGGCGGCGTGGTTGGCATAACCGAGCAGCTCGGCGCGCTGTGCACGGAGCTTGACGATTTGCGCGACGAGTGCAGTGGTGTCGTCGGGTCCGCCGTCGCCGCGACTGACTGACGCATGGTAGATGCGTTCGCGCAACGCGCGATTCTTGAGTTGCGCCAGCAGCGGCTGACCGGTGGTGTTCTGCAGTGTGATCACCCATTTTCCGTCGAGCTTGCGCGCTTTTGCCGCAGCTGCTGCGGCATCAATCTGTGCTTCGGTAAGGCCGTCGAGATCGGCACGTTTATCCACCACCACTGCGCCATCATTGGTTGCCTTGAGCAGCGCCTGCTGGAATTGCGTGGACAGCGTTGAAAGCTGCTCGTTGTAATGGCGCAACTCGGTTTTTTTCGCGTCGGGCAAGCCGGCGCCGGCGTGCTCGAAATTGAATTGATAACGGTCCAGCAAGCGCAGCGATTGGGCATCCAACCCCAGGCTATCGCGGCGCCGGTACAGATTTTCGATACGCGCGAATAGCAGCGGGTCGAGGTAAATGGCATCCTGGTGTGAGGCGAGTTTCGGCGCCATCTCCGCGTTGACGCGATCCAGCTCAGGGTCGGTGTTGGCGCTGGTGATGTTGGAAAATACCTGGTTGACGCGCGTCAGCAGCCGGCCGGAACGCTCCATCGCGACGATGGTGTTGTCGAAAGTGGGCGCCTGCGGGTTATGCGCAATCGCCGAGATTTCCTTGATCTGTTCTGCCATGCCGGCGAGCAGAGCCGGGGCATAATCGCCGTCCTTGATTTTGTCGAACGGCGGCATCTGCATCGGCAGGGCGCTGGGTCGGGCGAACGGATTGTCGGTGGACATCGGTGCAGGTTCGCCCGCCGCGGCGGCAAACGCCAGCAACACAGGGAAAATAGCAAGCAGGCGGATCGGGGATTTCATCATTTCTCTCCTCGTACACGGTGTTTGTTTTTTACGCGGTGCAAATTCCGCGCGCTGCGCACATTCTAGTGCAGTTATTGGCGGTCATTGAACTTGTGCGGATCGCGGCAGCTGAACATCCGTTGCGGTTTTGAGCAAACGGCTTGTCATTTTTCCACGTTATCATCGGCGCATGCCGCAGATACACATCAAGCCTTTCAACACGGGTGATTTCCCGGAACTGGATGCGTTGGGCACGCTGATGCAGCGCGCCGGTGGCCTGCTGCGTAGCGAGGTGGTGCATGAAGTCCAGACCGGCAAGGAAACCCTGCCAGTGCATTGTTTGGAACTGGGTTCGACTTCAGCGCTAGTGCCGGCCGTAGGATTCTTCGGCGGCATACACGGCATTGAGCGCATTGGTGCGCAGGTGATCATCACTTTCCTGCATGCGCTGGTCGAGCGTCTGCAATGGGACGATAGCCTGGCGCAGATGCTGGAGCAGGTCCGCCTGGTGTTCATGCCGTTGGTCAATCCCGGAGGCATGCGCAATCGCACGCGCTGCAATCCTGCAGGCGTGGATCTGATGCGTAATGCACCGGTCGACGCCGATGGGCGCGTACCTTTCCTGCTCGGCGGCCAGCGATTTTCGCATCACCGCCGTGGTACCGAGGGCGTGCGGGTGCAGCGATGCAGCCCGAAGCGCAGGCCGTATGCCGTGTGATCGAAGAGCGCCTGTTTTCGCACAGTTTCAGCATCTCGCTGGATTGCCACTCGGGCTTCGGCACGCGCGACCGTCTCTGGTTTCCGTATGCGCGAACGCGCCAGCCAATCGACTGCCTGCCGGAAATCTACGCGCTGCGCACCATGTTTCGCAGTACGCACCCTTATCACAGTACCTACATCATCGAGCCGCAGGCGCACCAGTACACCACGCACGGCGATCTCTGGGATTACCTGTACGAACGCTCGAGCGCAGGCAGCTCACGGCTGTTTATTCCGCTGACGCTGGAGATGGGATCGTGGCTCTGGGTCAAGAAAAGCCCGGAGCAGCTTTTCAGTCTCCTGGGCATGTTCAACCCGGTGGCGCCGCACCGCCATCAGCGCACGCTGCGGCAGCATCAGCCCTTGCTCGACTTCCTGATGCGTGCCGCGATCTCGCATGCACGCTGGCGTCCGCAAGGCGCGATGCGCGAGTCGCTGTCGCAGGCAGCCCTGGCCTATTGGTACGGTGCGGGGCAATATGTTGCTCGTGAGCGGCGGCTGGCCTGAGTCGTCTCAGTCTCCAAATCGCCGCAAATGGTGAGCGGTTTTGCACAACGGGGCGGCCGTCGCTGCAAGTTCTGGATAAATCCTGCATTTGGCTTGAAAATGCACAATTCGCCCACATGAATCAGCACAGTGCGTTAGCACGAAAAGGATGCGGCAATGCCAATTTACGATTATTACTGTCAGGCCTGCGGCAAACAGTCCGAAATCATGCACAAGATTTCCGATCCCCCGGCGAAAAAATGTCCTGTCTGCGGCAAACCCGCCCTGACCAAGCAGATGTCCGCTACCGGCTTCCGTCTTAAGGGCGGCGGCTGGTACGAGACCGATTTCAAATCCGGCAGCAAGAAAAATATCGCGGGCGACAGCGCCGACAGCAAGCCCGCGGAAAAAACCGGCGCCAGCGAAACTGCCAAGCCCGCGGTCACGACGCCGGCCGCCGCGTCCGCGCCCAGCAGCGGCACGGCGACCTGAAGTTCCGATATCGGGAAGCAACAGACAGCTTTTAACAAGGGATGGTCGTTGACATGAACAGCCTGCTGAGACGCTGGTTTATCGCCGGCCTGCTGGTGTGGGTGCCGCTGGCGGTGACGCTGTTGGTGATCCGCTCGATGGTCAGCATCCTGGATACCAGCCTGTTGCTGATTCCCGAGATGATACGGCCGGATATCCCGGGTTTCGGGGTGCTGCTGAGCATCGTGCTGGTGCTGACGACCGGCGCGCTGGCAGCCAATTACCTCGGTGCCCAGGCGGTGCGCTGGATCGAGGCGATGCTTTCGCATATCCCGCTGGTGCGCACGATCTACGGCGGCATGAAGAAGTTGGCGCAGACCCTGCTGTCCAGCAATTCGGTCGCGTTCCGCCACGCGCTGCTGGTGCGCTATCCGCATCCCAACAGCTGGAGCATCGCTTTCCAGACCGCCGATACCTCGCTGGAAATCGGCAAGAAAACCGGTGAGGAACTGGTCACGGTGTTTGTGCCGACCACGCCCAACCCGACTTCCGGGTTCCTGTTGCTGGTGCCGCGCAAGGACGTGATCTGGCTGGACATGCCGGTGCAGGAAGCGCTGCGGCTGGTGATCTCGCTGGGGGTGGTGACGCCTGACGGTCATCCAGTGCTGCACGAAGCCGCACTGACACCAGCCAAGCTGACGCCGCCTTTATAAGCACGCCTTAACCCACTGTAACGTGCGGCGATGCATGGCGGCAGGTAAACTATCCTGCAGGCCCGATTGAGGCCCATTTTTGCTGCCCGCTCTGTCATGCTTTGAATGATTTAATGTTATAAATAATAATATTATTATTTATATATTTGATTATTAGTAACACACAATATGCTCAAACTGTAAACAGCGGGCGTCCGTTTTCAATCGCCATTCAGAGCAAACACTGGACTTATGATGCGTTCCCATTACTGCGGCCAGGTCACAGCAGCGCTGACCGGCGAAACCGTGACGGTGTGTGGCTGGGTCCATCGCCGCCGCGATCATGGCGGCGTGATCTTCATCGATCTGCGCGACCGCGAAGGCTTGCTGCAAGTCGTGTTCGACCCGGACACGAAAGACGCATTTGAACTGGCGGATCGCCTGCGCTCCGAATACGTGGTGCGCGTCAGCGGCCGCGTACGTCCGCGTCCCGCGGGCACCACCAACGCCAATCTCGTCACCGGCGAGATCGAGCTGCTGGCCAAGCAGGTCGAATTGCTGAATCGCGCGGAAACGCCGCCGTTCCACCCGGACGACGAAACGGTGGGCGAGGAGACGCGCCTCAAGTATCGCTACATCGACCTGCGCCGTCCGCAGATGCAGAAGAACCTGCGCCTGCGCCACGACGTGATCAAGCGCATCCGCGCCTACATGGATGCGCAAGGCTTCGTCGATGTCGAAACACCGATCCTGACCCGCGCCACGCCCGAGGGCGCGCGCGATTACCTGGTGCCGTCGCGCACGCAGCCGGGGCATTTCTTCGCGCTGCCGCAGTCACCGCAGTTGTTCAAGCAGTTGCTGATGATGTCGGGCCTGGACCGCTACTACCAGATCGCGCGCTGTTTCCGCGACGAGGATTTGCGCGCGGACCGCCAGCCGGAATTTACCCAGTTCGATGTCGAGACTTCGTTCTTGGGCCAGGACGAGATCATGGCGCTGATCGAGAGCCTGGTCGTCGGTTTGTGGAAAGACGTGCTCAAGGTCGATCTCGGCAAGCTGCCGCACATGACGTTCGAAGAAGCCATGCGCCGCTATGGTTCCGATAAACCCGACCTGCGCAATCCGCTGGAACTGGTCGATGTGAAAGACCTGGTTGCGGATGTCGATTTCAAGGTGTTCTCCGGCCCGGCCAAAGACGCGAAGTGTCGCGTCACCGCGCTGCGCGTGCCCGGCGGCGCCGAGAAACTCTCGCGCGGCCAGATCGACGGTTATACCAACTTCGTCAAGAACTACGGTGCGAAAGGCCTGGCCTACATCGTCGTCAAGGAGTGGAGCACGAAGGGCCGCGACGGCCTGACTTCGCCGATCGTCAAGAACATTCACGACGCCGCGCTCAAGGGCATCTTCGAGCGCGCCGGTGTGGTGGATGGCGATGTGGTGTTCTTCGGCGCGGATACCGCCAAGGTGGTGAGCGATGCGCTCGGCGCGCTGCGTCTCAAGATTGGCACCGATCTGGGCATGACCGCGTCCGGCTGGCGTGCGCTGTGGGTGGTTGACTGGCCGATGTTCGAGTGGGACGACAAGGAAGGCGGGCGTTGGGTGTCGCCGCATCATCCGTTCACCGCGCCCAAAGTGCAGTCCGCCGACGAGATTCGGAACAATCCGGGCACTATCCTGTCACAGGGCTACGACATCGTGCTCAATGGCGTGGAGATCGGTGGCGGTTCGGTGCGTATCCACCGGCCGGAGGTGCAGCAAGCGGTGTTCGACCTGCTCGGCATTGGTGCAGACGAGCAGCAGGAAAAGTTCGGTTTCCTGCTGGAAGCGTTGTCATACGGCGCACCACCGCACGGGGGCCTGGCGCTGGGACTGGATCGCATGATCATGCTGATGGCAGGCGCACAGAGCATCCGCGAGGTGATTGCTTTTCCGAAGACACAGTCCGCTCAGGACCCGATGACCAATGCGCCTGGCACGGTAGATGCCCGACAATTGCGCGAGCTGCATGTGAAATCAACAGTTGTTCAAAATGAAACCGCCAGACCGGCCTGAAAATCCGGCGAGCAAATAATCGAGGAGTGGGTTGATGCGATCTCTGCGTTGGTTGCCTGTGCTGCTGATATCCGCGGTCACTGTTCTGCTTTCCGCGTGTAGCGGCGGCCTCGGTGTCGGCGACGGTAACCGCATCGTTTCGACCAGTGTGGTCAACGGCGCCAACAATGGCGTGATCGCGCCGCCGTTTGTGGCCTACCAGTGCCTGCGCCAGAGCGTGCATCTGCTCGCCACTTTTCTCAACGGCGAAAGCGGCGACTACACCTCGCGTGCGGTGTGGACTTCTTCCAACGACTCCATCGTTCACGTCAGCAATGCCAACAAGAGCATCCTTGGTGACCTCGTGCCCAGCCAGAGTTCCCAAGGCCTGGTCTATGCCGCCGGCACCTTGATACCCGGCGCGAACCCCGGTTTCGCAACGATTACCGCAACCTACGTAGGGCTGACTGCCAGCGTGCAGGTACAGGTCAAAACACCTGCTTCGCTGTTTATCAGCAAGGACCAGTTACTGACACCGGTGCCGCATCTGAACATGGCGCCAAGATCGATCCAGTCGCTGCGCCTGCTGAGTGACCTCGACGGCACCGGCGTGCCGACTGACATCACTTCCTATGCCCTGTGGTCGATCCCCGACGACCCGAATGGCACCGTTGTGACAGTCTCGCAAAGCGGCTTGCTGGTCAGCGTCGGCAACAACGTCAGTGCGTCTACCGTGAATGTGCAGGCGAATTTCGACGGTTGCCCCAGTATCCCAACCGATATCAGCACCGCGCTTGACAGTACCGTGACGGTGGCCAATATCGATCACCTGGTGCTGAGCTCGGAACAGGACAGCAACCCGCAGTTCACCAGTCTGCCGGGCAAGCTCATCACCGGCACCACCGAGGCCTTGAAACTGCTGGCTTATTTCAGTCCTGGACCGGATGCCAACCCGCCCGATCCGACCCACTATCAGGATCTCAGCTATCAATCGAATTTCTATACCGATTATTCGGTGGATTGTCCCAACATCAATCTGATCCCTGCGCCCTCGACGCCCAGCAATGTCATAGAACTGGGTTTCAGCCTGATACCCGGATTCAGCAACATTGTCTCGGCTCTGCAGTCAAGCAGCAATCCAGTCAAGCTATCGGCGAGTTTTGGCGCGGCACCCAACGCGATCTGTGCCGGCAATGACGTCGTACGTACGGTGGTGGATGGCACGCTGGATCATCTCGCGATACGCGGCGATGAAAGAAATCTGACGATTGCGCCTGGCGCGACCCAGCAGTTCAATGCGATCGGTACTTTCGTTGGTGCCAATGCCAGCCTGATCGGCACGCAGGACATCACCCGCAGTGTGATCTGGAGCGTCGATACGCCCGCAGATTTGAGCATCAGCAATGTTTACACCACGGCCGGATTGGCGACCTCGAATGCCGGCGTGTCCGGCTGCGTCAACATTGTCGCGACCAATAAGAGTGCAATCAGCAGCCGTAGCGATACTACCCCGCTGATGATCGGCACTGCTGGCAACCCTGCCGGCGGGTGTCCGCTACCGCCGCCACCTGCGCCTTGAATACAGGCTCTGCATTTAAAGGCGGGGGCTTTCCGCTGTCGTTGATCTGTTGATGGAATTGTTTTTGATAACTTACAATATATAATTATTTTAATGTAATTAATAACATTATCCTGATTGTGTGAGGCAGTAGCAGTCGGAAGTTTAGGGCGCATTGCGGTAAAATCAGCATCTGGCTTCCGCGTTCTCTTAATGGAGCGTGACCGGTGTCCGCCGTACTGAAAATTGATCAATTCAACCTGCTGGACGACAGCGAATGCGATGCCCGCATCGTTGCCGCCAAAAGCATACTCGGCCGGCGTCTCGCCATCCTCGGGCATCACTACCAGCGTGACGAGGTGTTCAAGCACGCCGATTTCAGCGGCGACTCGCTCAAACTTTCGCGTCTGGCTGCGGGTACCGAGGCTGAATTCATCGTGTTCTGCGGCGTACACTTCATGGCCGAGGTCGCCGACATCGTCACCGAGGGCAAGCGCACCGTGATCCTGCCGGACCTCGCCGCCGGTTGCTCGATGGCCGACATGGCCAACCTGTCCAAGGTCAAGAAGTGCTGGGATGAACTCAGCCAGATTCTCGATCCCGACGAAAAGGTCACGCCGGTGACCTACATCAACTCGGCGGCCGACCTCAAGGCGTTCTGTGGCCGTCACGGCGGCATCGTCTGTACCTCCAGCAACGCCCGCGGCGTGCTCGAGTGGTCGTTCTCCAAGCGCGAAAAAGTGCTGTTCTTTCCGGACCAGCATCTGGGCCGCAACACCGGCGTGCGCATGGGCATTCCGCTGGAGCAGATGGTGACCTGGGACTTCATGAAGCCGCGCGGCGGTTTGAGCGACGATGAAATCCGTAACGCCAGGATCATCCTGTGGAAAGGCTTCTGCTCGGTGCACCAGATGTTCCAGCCCGCGCATATCGACAATTTCCGCAAGGCGAATCCGGATGGCAAGGTCGTCAGCCATCCCGAAAACAGTTACGAGGTTTGCCAGAAGTCGGACTACGTTGGTTCCACCGAATACATCCTGCGCACCGTGCGCGCCGCCGCGCCGGGTACGCACTGGCTGATCGGCACTGAACTCAACCTGGTCAACCGTCTCGCCGACGAGGTGAAAGCGCGCGGTGTGACCGTGCAGTTCATGTCGCCGACGGTGTGCATGTGCTCGACCATGTTCCGCACCGACCCACAGCACCTGGCCTGGGTGCTCGACAACCTGGTCGCCGGCCAGGTCGTCAACCGTATCCGCGTGCCCGAGGACATTGCCGTGTCGGCGCGCAAGGCGCTGGATCTGATGTTAGAGGTCGTTGATTGAGAAAGTGCTGAGTGCAAAGTGCTGAGTAACAGCGCTGCTTTTCACTCAGCACTTTGCACTAAGCACTTAGCACTAGGAAAAAACATGTTGACCAACACCAAAACTCTCGCCCAGTTCGACCCCGAATTGAACGCCGCCATCGAAGCCGAGCGTGCCCGCCAGGAAGCGCATATCGAACTGATCGCTTCGGAAAACTACGCCAGCCCGGCGGTGATGGAGGCGCAGGGTTCGGTGCTGACCAACAAATACGCCGAAGGCTATCCCGGCAAGCGCTACTACGGCGGATGTGAGCATGTTGATGTCGCCGAGCAACTGGCGATCGATAGACTGAAGCGCCTGTTCGACTGCGACTACGCCAATGTCCAGCCGCATTCCGGCGCGCAGGCCAACGCCGCGATTTTCCACGCGCTTGTCGCGCCGGGCGATACGGTGATGGGCATGAATCTCGCGCAGGGCGGGCATCTTACGCACGG
This sequence comes from Stenotrophobium sp., assembly GCA_050739895.1. Taxonomy (GTDB): domain Bacteria; phylum Pseudomonadota; class Gammaproteobacteria; order Nevskiales; family Nevskiaceae; genus Stenotrophobium. The sequence continues at coordinate 31,735 of JBOICK010000030.1, read as the reverse complement.
CCATCCCGCGAATTTTTCCGGCAAGCACTACAAGGTCGTGCCTTACGGACTTGATCCGGAAACCGGCGTGATCAATTACGACGCGATGGAAAGAATTGCGCTGGAGACCAAGCCGAAAATGCTGATCGGTGGTTTCTCGGCCTATTCGCGCATCAAGGACTGGAAGCGCATGCGCGAGATTGCCGACAAGGTCGGTGCGTTCTTCTGGGTCGACATGGCGCATGTCGCAGGCCTGGTCGCCGCCGGTGTGTATCCCAGTCCGCTGCCGTATGCGCACGTGGTGACTTCGACCACGCACAAGACGCTGCGCGGACCGCGCGGCGGCATCATTCTCAGCAAGGGACAGACCGAAGAGTTCAATAAAAAACTGAATTCCGCAGTGTTCCCGGGCATCCAGGGTGGACCGCTGATGCACGTGATCGCAGCCAAGGCGGTGGCTTTTCGCGAAGCGGCATCAGCGGAATTCAAGACCTACCAGAAGCAGGTTGTCGCCAATGCCCGCGCCATGGCCAAGGTTTTCCTGGATCGTGGCTACAAGGTCGTATCGGGCGGCACCGACAACCATCTGTTCCTGCTCGACCTCATCGCCAAGGATGTGACTGGCAAGGACGCCGAGGCCGCACTGGGCCGCGCCCATATCACGGTGAACAAGAACGCGGTGCCCAATGATCCGCGTTCCGCGTTTGTGACCAGCGGCCTGCGCATCGGTTCGCCCGCGTCCACAACGCGCGGTTTTGGCGAGAAGGAAATGGCCGAGGTCGCAGGCTGGATTGCTGACATTGTCGATGCGATGGCGGCCAAGGAAAACGTCGAGCAGACCGTCGCGCGCGTGCGCGGCCAGGTTGAGCAGTTGTGTGCACGCTTCCCGGTGTATCAGGCGGCGCAGAAGGTCGCATGAAAGTATTCGTGCGAGGTGCTGAGTGCTTAGTGCTGAGTAAAAAACAGCGCTGTCATTCAGCACTTGCCACTTAGCACTCAGCACTTTTTATGCAGTGCCCATTCTGCAAGGCGCCGGATACGCGAGTCATCGACTCGCGGCTGGCCGAGGAGGGCGAGCAGGTGCGCCGCCGGCGCGAATGCGAGCGCTGTGGCCAGCGTTTCACCACCTTCGAGAAGGCGCAGTTGCTGATGCCAGGCATCATCAAGCGCAACGGTGATGTTTCGCCGTTCAAGGAAGACAAGCTGCGTGGTGGCATCGAGAGCGCCTGCTTCAAGCGGCCGGTGACACCCGAGCAGATTGATCACGCCGTCGACACGGTGATGCGCAAGCTGCGCCATACCGGTGAGCGCGAGGTGCCTTCGCACCAAGTGGGCGAATGGGTGATGGAGCAGTTGCACGACCTTGATCACGTTGCCTACGTGCGTTTCGCCTCGATTTACCGCAAGTTCGAAGATGTCAACGCGTTTCGCGAAGAGATTGACCGCCTGGAAAAATTGCCCAGCGCCGAAGTGCGTCGCAGCCAGTTGCTCCTGATCAAGTCGGATGACAAGCCCTGAGCTGGACGCGGGCTACATGGCCCGCGCACTGCAGTTGGCGCAACGCGGTTTGTACAGCACGCAGCCAAATCCGCGCGTCGGCTGCGTGATTGTTGGCGACAGCGGAGTTATCGGCGAGGGATTTCATGAATGCGCTGGTAAGCCGCACGCCGAGGTCATTGCACTGCGCGCAGCGAGTGAACACGCGCGCGGTGCCACCGCGTATGTGACGCTGGAGCCGTGCAGCCATCACGGGCGCACGCCGCCTTGCGCTGATGCGCTGCTCGCCGCCGGCATCCGCCGCGTGGTGGTCGCCATGCAGGATCCGAATCCATTGGTTGCCGGGCAGGGTATCGCACGATTGCGCGCAGCCGGCATCACCGTGGAATGCGGCCTGATGCAGGCGCAGGCAGAGATACTGAACCGCGGTTTTATCTCGCGCATGACGCGCGGGCGGCCCTTCGTGACGCTCAAGCTGGCGGCGAGTCTCGATGGTCGTACTGCAATGGCGAGCGGTGAGTCGCAGTGGATCAGTTCCGAGGCGGCGCGTGCCGACGTGCATCGCCTGCGTGCCGAAGCCGGTGCGGTACTGACCAGCAGCGCGACAGTGCTCGCCGACGATCCAGAGCTGACCGTGCGGCATGTTGATACACCGCGTCAGCCCGACCGCATCGTTCTCGACCCGCGCGGCCGCGTGAGTGTTGGCGCGAAAGTCTGGAACGAAGGCGCGCGCCGTATCTTGCTGACGGCACGGGCGCAGTCCGCAGTGCCGGCTGGCGTCGAGGTCAGCCGTCTGAAAGGCGAGGGCGGTTATTTTTCGTTGAGCGCAGCGTTTGCTGAATTGGGCCGGCTGCAGGTCAACGAAGTGCTGGTGGAATGTGGGCCGACCTTGGCAGGCCTACTGCTACACGCTGAGACGGTGGATGAGCTGGTGCTCTATCTTGCACCGTGTCTGCTGGGTGACGCGGCGCGGCCGCTGGCGCGTTTGCCGAATATCGAGCGCCTATCGCAGCGTGTGCAGCTTGCGTGGCGCGATGTGCGGGCGGTGGGGCCGGATTTGCGTCTGACAGCGTCGCTCATCAGCGCAAAATCATGACCCGCTCTAGTTGTTTGAGTATCAAAGATTGTTATTAAATATTAATTTATATAAAATAATATATTTAAATTATAACAGTGTGCTTGCCATATCCGACTAGAGCGGGTGGCATCAAAACGGATCATAAGCATGTTCACAGGCATCATCGAAAGCATGGGCAGAATTGCAGAGGCCAAAACGGTTGGCGGCGACAGCCGCATGCTGATCAAGGCGCCGCATGGCTATCTGGATGGCGCGCAACTCGGCGACAGCATTGCCGTCAACGGCGTCTGCCTGACGGCGGTGGAATTTCGTGACGATGGCTTTGTTGCCGATCTTTCCGCCGAGACGCTAGGCGCGACTACCGCTGCAAGCTGGACGGCCGGCAAGATCGTCAACCTGGAACGTGCACTGACGCCGAGCAAGCCGCTGGGCGGCCACATGGTCAGCGGCCATGTCGACGGCGTTGGTTATTTAGTCGACAAACGCGACGACGCACGCAGCTGGCGGCTGGAATTCGAAGCACCGGCGGCGCTCGCACGCTATATCGCGCGCAAGGGTTCGATCTGCATCGACGGTATCAGCCTTACGGTTAACGAGGTGTCGGGCCGGCGTTTCGGGGTTAACATCGTGCCTCACACCATGAGCCATACGGCATTAGGGCAGTTGGCAGCTGGCGGCGCGGTTAATCTCGAAGTGGATCTGGTGGCACGCTATCTGGAGCGCCTGCTGACGGCGAGGGAAGAAACATGAGCAAGGTTGCAACACTGAATCCGCCGGCGGGCGTGATTGAAAAAGAACGATCGTCGTCCGCACTTGCGCATGGCGCCGCGGCGGACGTGATTGAAAAAGAATCACGGTCGCCCGCGGTCGCGCATGGCGCTTCGCGTGCGAGCGGACTGGATCGTATCGAAGACATCATCGCCGACTTCAAGGCCGGCAAGATGGTGATCCTGATGGACGACGAAGGCCGCGAAAACGAGGGCGACATCCTTATGGCGGCGAGCCTGGTGCGGCCCGAGGACATCAATTTCATGGCGCGTTACGGCCGTGGACTGATCTGCCTGACGCTGACGCCAGAACGCTGCCACCAACTGCGTCTGCCGCAGATGGTGGCGCGCAACACCGAGGCCCACAAGACCGCGTTCACGGTTTCGATCGAAGCCGCCAGCGGCGTCACCACCGGCATTTCCGCTTTTGATCGCGCGCACACCATACGCACCGCCGTACAGCCGCAGGCAAAGCCCGAGGACCTGGTGCAGCCCGGGCATATTTTTCCTTTGATGGCACAGCCCGGCGGCGTGCTGACCCGCGCGGGGCATACCGAAGCCGGCTGCGATCTGGCACGGCTGTCCGGCATCGAGCCAGCCTGTGTCATTGTCGAGATTCTCAACGAAGACGGCACCATGGCGCGCCGCCCGGATCTCGAAAAATTTGCGCACGAGCATGGACTCAAGCTGGGCACCATCGCCGACCTGATCCGCTACCGTCTCGACAACGAGCACACGGTGGAGCGCGTGGCCGAGACCACAGTGCATACCGAGTTCGGCGATTTCAGGCTGGTGACTTATCAGGACACGCTTGATAACACCGTGCACATGGCGATGGTGCGCGGCACTATCGACCCGCAAGCGCCGGTGCTGGTGCGCGTGCATATCCGCAACATGCTGGCGGATGTGCTGGGCGTCGAGCACGAGAATTTCGGCTGGCCGCTGCGCAGCGCGCTCAAACGCGTCGCCGAGGAGGGCAACGGTGTGGTCGTGCTGTTGCGCAAGCCAGAGCCCGCGCGTGAACTGGTGCAGCAGATCGTTTCGTTGAACGCGTCGAACTCGGAAGAACATCACGTCGACAGCCACCAGGTCTTGCGCACCTACGGCATTGGCGCGCAGATATTGTCTGATCTCGGCGTGCGCAAGATGCGCGTTCTTTCTGCGCCCAAGCGCATGCAGGCCATTTCCGGATTTGGCTTGGAAGTCATCGAGTACGTTCCCTGCGTGTAAGCTGCGCCGCTCATCAGGCCGAAGATAAAAAATGAAAACCGGATATGCCGTTTCAGAAAAACCTGCGGGAGGAGAATTTGCCGATGTGCAGGTTGCGATCATCTGCACCCGCTGGAACGTGGAAATCGTTGACGCTTTGATGGATGGCGCTTATCGCTGCCTGGAAGATTGGGGCGTGCCTGAGGATGCAGTAGATGAATTTTATGCGCCGGGAGCTTATGAGCTGCCGTTGGCAGCTTCGACGTTGCTGGAAACGCAGAATTACGACGGCGTAATCGTGCTGGGCGCAGTGATCCGCGGCGACACGCCGCATTTTGATTTCGTCGCCGGTGAATGCGCACGCGGGCTGATGGACGTTCAATTGCGTCACCGGTTGCCGATCGGATTCGGTGTGCTGACCGTCAATGATGCGCAGCAGGCGCTGGATCGCGCCGGTGGCGACGACGCCAACAAAGGCTATGAAGCCGCGGCCGCCATGCTGGAAATGGTTCGGCTGATCCGGAGTGTCGCGTGACCGAAAATCTTTCTCAAAGTCGGCGCGGTCTGGCGCGGCGGTTGACGGTACAGGCGCTCTACCAGTGGCTGGTGAATGAAACTCAGCCGGAAGCGATGATCCGCCAGTTCCGCGAACAGCCCGAAGGACTGGGACGCGCAGACGCAGAATACTTCACCGGGTTGTTGAATGGTGTGGTCGCCAGTGCGGCGGACCTGACGGTATTGCTGGTGCCGTATCTGGACCGTCCGCTGAATCAACTTGATCCGGTGGAGCATGCGATCCTGCTGCTTGGCGCCTACGAACTGGCGCGGCGGCCGGAAGTGCCGTGGAAAGTGGCGGTCAACGAGGCGGTCAATCTGACCAAGATGTTCGGCGCCGAAGACGGCTACAAGTTCGTCAACGGCGTACTCGACAAGCTCGCGCACGCGCAGCGATCCGCCGAAATCAGCGCAGGGATATAAATGGCATGGATGAGTTCTCACTCATCCGTCAATATTTCGCGGACCTGACACCGGCCCGGCATGATGTGCTGCTCGGCATTGGCGATGACTGTGCCTTGCTGGATGTGCCTGCGGGCTGCGAACTGGCAATCACGACGGACACGCTGGTCAGCGGGCGGCATTTCCCTGAGTCCACGGCACCGGCCGATATCGGCTGGAAATCATTGGCGGTCAACCTCTCCGATATCGCCGCGATGGGCGCGCAGGCACGCTGGTTTACGCTGGCACTGACTTTGCCAAGTGCGGATGCACAATGGCTGGAAGCTTTTGCGTCTGGACTGCGCAAACTTGCAGTAATTTCCGGCGTTGCCCTGATCGGTGGCGATACGACACGCGGCCCACTGTCCATCACCATCACCGCGTTGGGCACAGTGTCTAAAGGACAGGCGCTAAAGCGCACGGGTGCGCAGGCAGGGGACGCGATCTGTGTCACCGGCACATTGGGCGATGCGGCGCTGGCCTTACGCCAGATTGCCGAGCCCGGCCTGACGCCTTACCTGCTGACGCGCCTGAATCGTCCCACGCCGCGCCTGTCTGCGGGCCTTGCGCTGCGCGATCTGGCCCATGCCGCGATTGATCTTTCCGATGGTTTGGCCGGTGATCTGGCGCATGTGCTCAGGGCGAGCTGTGTCGGCGCGGTGATCGTGGCCGGGCGTCTGCCTAGTTCGGCTGACTTTGTGGCCCTGGCCCCGGAAGATCAGCGGTTGTCGCTGCAAATCCAGGGCGGCGACGATTACGAGTTGTGCGTCTGCATGCCGCATGAAGCGGTTGCTGTTGCTGCGACCCGACTGGATGTACCGCTGACGGTCATCGGTCACGTTACCGCCGAGCCGGATTTGCGCTGGGTCGATGCCAATGGCGCTAACATCGCACTGTCACCCCAAGGCTATCTGCATTTCCCATGACCGATCCCAAACACTCGGTGCCAAAAGCGCCGACGCAACTGATACTCACCACGCCGGAGCATCTGATCGCGTATGGTTTTGGCGCGGGTCTCGCGCCATGGGCACCTGGTACTTTCGGCACATTAGTGGGGTTGCCGCTGTGGTTCCTGCTGAGTTGGCTGACGCCCAATCCGATGGATTACCTGCTGGTTTGCGCAGTGTTGTTCGCGTTTGGCTGCTGGGTCTGCGGTGAAAGTGCACGTCTGCTGGGACTGCACGATGCGCCCGGCATTGTCTTCGACGAAATCGTCGGGTTTGCCATCACTTGTTTTCCGTTGCTGTTCCTGCCCCTGCATGCGCCACGCTGGCCGTGGCTGATCGCTGCGTTCCTGTTGTTTCGCCTGTTCGATATTCTCAAACCTTGGCCAATACGCTGGCTTGACCAGAAAGTGAAAGGCGGCTTTGGCATCATGATCGACGATGTCCTCGCCGCTATATTCGCGGCCTTTTGCCTGTTCTGCCTGCTGTTTTTATTGCTTAATTGGTAATTAATATTGTTCTGAATAATTTCACCGTCTATGGCACTCTAAAGCGATTCACATGGGCATTCAGACAGCTCGTTTATCCCAGATTTAAAAGGCGATGGAGCGAAATATGGACAAGCGTGTACGCATCGGCGGAGCCTCGGCATTCTGGGGTGATACCAATACAGCCGCGGCGCAATTAGTCGAAAAAGGTAATATAAATTACTTGGTCTTTGATTACCTGGCCGAGATCACCATGTCGATACTTGCGGCCAAGCGCATGAAGGACGCCGGCGAAGGCTACGCCACCGATTTCGTCGATCACGTGATGGCGCCACTGATGCCGCTGATCAAGCAGAAAGGCATTCGCGTGATCGCCAATGCCGGTGGCGTCAACCCGCTGGCGTGCAAAAACGCTCTTGAGAGAGCAGCGGAGAAAGCTGGCGTTGATTTCCGTGTTGCCGTGGTCCTGGGGGACGACCTGCTGCCGCGCAAGAAGGACTTTGCAGATTGCGTCGAGTTCGAAGCTGAAGCCACAAGCATGCCGCCAACGTTGGTCTCGATGAATGCTTATCTCGGCGCGATTCCCATCGCACGCGCACTCGATGCGGGCGCCGAGATCGTGATTACCGGCCGCTGCGTCGACAGCGCTGTGACACTGGGACCGCTGATGCACGAGTTCGGCTGGAGCGAGACCGATTACGATCGCCTCGCGGCGGGCAGCATTGCCGGTCACATCATCGAATGCGGCGCGCAATGCACCGGCGGAAATTTCACCGATTGGGAACTGGTCCGCGACGGCTACGCAGACATGGGCTTTCCGATTGTCGAATGCCAGGCCGATGGCGGATTCACCGTCACCAAGCCGGAGGGCACGGGCGGATTGGTATCCGTGCATACCGTGTTGGAACAGATGCTTTATGAAATCGGCGATCCGCGTGCCTACATCCTGCCGGACGTGGTCTGCGATTTCACCCAGGTGAAGCTGTCACAAGACGGTGAGCATCGCGTGCGGGTTAGCGGCTGCAAGGGGCATCCGCCAACGGCTTTATACAAAACCAGCGCGACCTATCCCGCGGGCATGCGCTGTGCTGCGCTGTTCATGATTGGCGGCATAGACGCGGCTCGCAAGGGACGTGCATCTGCCGGCGCGGTGGTCGAAAAAGTGAGACGTCAGCTATTGGCTCAGAAATTCGGCGACTTTACCGGCGTGGACATCCATTGCATCGGTGCGGAAGAGAGCTACGGTCCGCACGCGCGTGCTGGCGCGGCTGCGACCCGCGAGGTGGTGGTGAAAATCGCCGTGCAACACCCCAATCCCAAGGCGCTGCGTCTGTTCGCGAGGGAAATCGCGCAGGCCGCGACCGGCATGGCGCCGGGATTCACCGGCTATTTCAGCGGTGGCCGGCCGGAGCCGAACATGATACCCAAATTGTTCTCGATGTTGGTGCCCAAGGACCGGGTGCCGATCGAAGTCGTGATCGGCGCGGAGCGCTTTGCCGTGACCGTACCGACGGCGGGCGGATTCGTGCCACCGGAACCAGAGCGAGAAGAAATTCCGGCCATTGAGACGGCCTCTGGCGTGTGCGTACCGTTGATCAAGCTGGCGCTGGCGCGTTCCGGCGACAAGGGCGATCACTCCAATATCGGCATCATCGCGCGCAAGCCCGAGTACCTGCCATACCTCAAGGCAGCGCTGACGACAGCCGCAATACGGCGGCATTTTGCGCATGTGCTGGCTGGCGGCGAAAACGGACGGGTCGAGCGCTGGAGCCTGCCGGGCACCGACAGCCTCAATTTCCTGCTCTATAACGCACTGGGCAATGGTGGCGCCGCGTCGCTGCGTACCGACCCCCAGGGCAAAGCCTTCGGGCAGATGGCGCTGGACATGCCGATTCCGGTCTCCACGGCCATTGCTAACAGCCTGCGCTGAATTTCATGCCCAAAAACCGGCTCTGGCAGAGGAGTTTGACGTTCAATCCGGTTAGAATTCGCATCCTGTTGCCATTTTCATAACGGGTCACGAACTGCAATGAGTGTTGAACGCGATGTGATGGAATACGACGTCGTCGTCGTCGGCGCCGGACCTTCCGGCCTGTCGGCGGCTTGCCGCCTCAAACAGAATGCCGCCAAAGCCGGTAAGGACATCAGCGTCTGCGTGGTGGAGAAGGGCTCCGAGGTTGGCGCTCATATCCTCTCGGGCGCGGTGTTCGAGCCGCGTGCGCTCAACGAATTGTTTCCCAACTGGAAGGAACTCGGCGCGCCGCTGAAAACGCCGGTCGTGCGCGACGATGTGTATTTTTTCCTGAGCGCTGAGAAGGCGTTCAAGATGCCTAATCTGTTCGTGCCCAAGACCATGCACAACGAGGGCAACTACATCATTTCACTGGGCAACCTGTGCCGCTGGCTGGGCGCCCAGGCCGAGGCGCTGGGCGTGGAGATTTACCCGGGCTTTGCCGCGCAGACCGCGATCATCGAGAACGATGTGGTCAAGGGCGTCACCATCGGTGACATGGGCGTCAACCGCGAAGGCCAGCACAAGGCCGATTTCACTCCCGGCATGGAATTGCGCGCCAAATACACCCTGTTCGCCGAAGGCTGCCGTGGGCATCTTGGCAAACAATTGAATGCGAAGTACCAGTTGGCCAAAGACGCCGATCCGCAGCACTACGGCATCGGCATCAAGGAAATCTGGACGATAGACCCGGCAAAACACCAACCCGGGCTGGTCGTGCATGGCGCAGGCTGGCCGCTGGACCTGCTGGGCACGGACAGTCTCGGCGGCTCTTTCCTGTATCACCTGGAAGACAACACGGTCGCTGTTGGCATGATTGTCGACTTGTCCTATACCAATCCTTACCTGTCGCCGTTCGATGAGTTCCAGCGCTTCAAGCACCATCCGGTAGTCCGTCAATACCTGGATGGCGGAACACGTGTCGGCTACGGCGCACGCGCGCTCAACAAGGGCGGCCTGGGTTCGATACCGAAGATGGTGTTTCCGGGAGGCGCGCTGATTGGTTGCGATCTAGGCACCATGAACTATGCCAAGATCAAGGGTAATCACACGGCGATGAAATGCGGCATGCTGGCCGCCGACGCCGTTGCTGAAACCCTGCTCGCGGGCGGTGCCGGTGGCGATGAATTGAGCGCTTATCCGGTGAAATTCAAGCAGAGTTGGCTGCATGACGAACTGTACCGCAGCCGCAACTTCGGAGTGTTCCTGCACAAGTTCGGCGCACTGATCGGTGGTGCAATTAACTACATCGAGCAGAACTGGTTCGGCGGCAAGTTCCCGTGGACCATGCACGACCTGAAATGGGATTACAAATCGCTGAAGCTCGCCTCCGAGTCGAAAAAAATTGAATACCCGCGGCCAGACGGCAAACTGAGCTTCGACAAGCTGTCGTCGGTGTTTCTCTCCAGCACCAACCACGAGGAAGACCAGCCGGTGCACCTGCAACTCAAGGATCCGAGCATTCCGATCAGCAAGAACCTGCCGATGTATGACGAGCCCGCACAGCGTTATTGCCCGGCCGGGGTCTATGAAGTGGTGGCGCAGGTCGATGGCGCGAAGAAATTCCAGATCAACGCGCAGAACTGTGTGCACTGCAAGACCTGCGACATCAAGGACCCGGCACAGAACATCAACTGGGTGCCACCCGAGGGCGGCGGCGGGCCTAACTACGCCAACATGTAGTTTTTTGGGCCGGTACGGTTACCGGCAAAATTTTTGTTTATTTGAACTGAGAGCAGAGAATGAAAGTTCTAGTCAGCGTCAAGCGAGTGGTGGACTACAACGTCCGTATCCAGATCAAGCCGGATGGCTCCGGTGTCGTCACCGACGGCATCAAGCACTCGATGAATCCGTTCGATGAGATCGCCATGGAAGAGGCGGTGCGTCTCAAGGAAAAAGGCAAGGTCACAGAGATCATCGCCGTTAGTCTTGGCGGCGCCAAGAACGAGGAAACCCTGCGCACGGCGCTGGCATTCGGCGCGGATCGTGCGGTTCATGTCAAGGATGACGGCGAAATCCAGCCGCTGACTGCAGCGCGTGCGCTGGCCGCGATCTTCAAGAAAGAAGCTGCTCAGATCCTGTTCACCGGCAAGCAGGCGATCGACGACGACGCCAACCAGACCGGGCAGATGGTGGCCGGCCTGATGGACATACCTCAGGCGACGTTTGCGTCGAAGATTGAACTCGATGGCAGCAAGGCTCAAGTCACGCGTGAGATCGACGCCGGCCTGGAGACCATCGAAGTCGATCTGCCGGCGGTGATCACCGTAGATCTGCGTCTCAACGAGCCGCGCTATCTGAAACTGCCGGACATCATGAAAGCCAAGAAGAAGCCGATCGAAACAATCAACCTTGCGGACCTCGGTGTGCAGCCGGCCGCCGGTTTCAAGACCATAAAGACTTCACCGCCGCCGGCACGCTCCAAGGGCGTAATGGTGAAGACGGTCGATGATTTGATCAGTGCACTGAAAGCGAAGGGGTTGGTCTAATGAGCAAGATTCTGATTGTTGCGGAGCATGCCAACGGCAAACTCAACGCCGGAACCGCCAAAGTAGTGGCTGCCGCGAAGGGCATCGGTGGCGAGATTGATGTCGCGGTGTTGGCGGCTGACGGTGGTGCTGTCGCTGCGGAAGCCGCGCAGATTGCCGGCGTGACCCGCGTGCTGGTTGCCGATCATGCGGCCAATGCGCATCCGATGGCGGTGGTGCAGACGCCGCAAGTGGTTGAACTTGCTGCCAAGGGCTACACGCATATCCTGTTCGCAGGCACCACCACAGGCAAGGATGTCGCACCGCGCGTTGCTGCGAAACTGGGTGTGGCGCAAATCTCCGACATCATGGCGGTGCATTCCGCCAGCAACTTTGACCGGCCGATCTATGCCGGAAATGCCATAACCACGGTGGAAGCACCGGCAGGTGTGGTCGTCGGCACTGTGCGCCTGGCATCGTTCAACGCAGCGGCATCGGGCAACAGCGCACCGGTGGAAAAAGTCAGTGTCAATCCGCAGATTCCAGCATCGACGCGCTTCGTTTCGATTCAGGCCGCGAAAGCTGACCGTCCTGATTTGCAGTCGGCGGCGCGCGTCGTGTCCGGTGGCCGTGCGCTGGCCAGTGGCGAGAACTTCCAGAAAGTGATCTACCCGCTGGCCGACAAGCTCGGTGCCGGTGTCGGCGCTTCGCGCGCAGCGGTGGACTCCGGTTATGTGCCAAACGATATGCAGGTCGGTCAGACCGGCAAAATCATCGCACCGGAACTGTATATCGCCATCGGCATTTCCGGCGCGATCCAGCATCTCGCCGGTATCAAGGATGCGAAGACCATCGTTGCCATCAACAAGGATGCGGAAGCGCCGATCTTTGAAGTGGCGGACTATGGCTTGGTTGGCGACCTGTTTACGGTCGTGCCGGAGCTGACATCCAAATTGTGATGCTGATCGTCAAGGCATAAGTATCATCGACAGGGCCGGGAAACCGGCCCTGATCGTTTCTGGAGGAAACAAGATGGCTTACCAATCAGCATTTCGCACAAATCTGTTCAAGGGGCAAACTATTGTCGTGACTGGTGGTGGTTCAGGAATCGGCCGCTGCACTGCACATGAACTGGCGAGTCTCGGCGCCAAAGTACTGATCACTGGCCGCAAGCAGGAAAAGCTCGACAAGGTTGTTGCCGAGATTATCGAGGACGGTGGCAGCGTCTCGGCTTATTCCTTTGATATTCGCGACGAAGACGCGGTCAAGGCCGCAGTCAAGACCATCCTCGCCGAGCATGGGCAGATTCATGGTCTGGTCAATAATGCCGGCGGCCAGTTCCCGTCGCCACTGGCGCTGATCTCGAAGAAAGGCTGGGAGGCGGTGGTCGCCAACAACCTGACCGGCGGCTTCCTGATGTCGCGTGAAGTCTTCACGCAGTGCATGAAGAAAAATGGCGGCGCCATCGTCAACATGGTGGCCGACATGTGGGGCGGCATGCCGGGCATGGGCCACAGCGGTGCCGCGCGCGCGGGCATGCTGAATTTCACCGAGACCGCGTCAGTGGAGTGGGCGTCATCTGGCGTGAGAGTGAATGCGGTTGCGCCGGGTTGGGTGGCCTCTTCCGGCATGGATCACTACGACCCTGTATTCGCAAAAGAGGTGATTCCAAAACTCAAGCATGCCGTACCGCTCAAGCGCATGGCCGAAGAAGCCGAAGTCAGCGCGGCGATTGTGTTCCTGCTGTCGGAAGCGGCTGCGTTCATCAGCGGCGCCTGCATCAACATCGATGGCGCGGCGTCGCGCAACTCGCGTGTCTTCCCGCTGCTGGAGCACGACAAGTCCAAGCCGTTTCAGGGCTTCCATCGTGCGTTCAGACCCAAAGCGGTTAAAGACTGAAGGCAGCCTGCCAGCACTGGATCAGCCGCGCTCGCCGCGGCTTTTTCATGGCTGTCCTGGCATATAGGTAACCGATATTGTTGATGCAAAACCTGTTGATTACTGGTAAAAATAGCGCATATAGCACTATAGACCCGAGAGTTTGGAAATGCCTATTATCGAATCGAAGATAGATACTGGCAGCGCGCAGTTCACGCAGAACCGCGAGGACATGCTCAAGTGCATCGCCGACTGGCGTGCGATCGAGGAAAAGGGCCGCGTCGAGGAAGAATCCAAGCGTGAGCGTTTTCACAAGCGCAAGCAATTGCTGCCACGCGAACGCGTGCACCTGATGCTGGACCGCGGCTCGCCCTGGCTGGAGTTGTCGACCTTGTGTGGCTACAAGATGCACGACGACAAGGATGGCTCACTGGCTGGCGGCAACACCATCATCGGCATCGGCTATGTCTCCGGCGTGCGCTGCATCGTCAGCGCCAGCAATTCCGCGATCAAGGGCGGCACGATGACACCCTGGGGCGTGCAGAAAGGTCTGCGCATCCAGGAAATCGCTCTACAGCAGAAATTGCCGATCGTGGCGATGATTGAATCCGGCGGCGCCAACCTGTTGTACCAGGCCGAGGTGTTCATCCCCGGCGGCAAAACCTTTGCCAATCAGTGTCGCCTGTCTGCGGCCGGCATTCCGCAGGTGACGATCGTGCATGGTTCGTCCACTGCTGGCGGCGCCTACATGCCGGGCTTGTCCGATTACGTGGTAATGATTCGCAAACGCGCGAAAGTGTTTCTCGCCGGTCCGCCCTTGCTGAAAGCGGCAACCGGTGAAGTGGCGAATGACGAAGATCTGGGTGGCGCCGAGATGCACACACAGGTCGCGGGCACCGCGGAGTTCCTCGCGGAAAATGATGGCGATGGTATCCGCATCGCGCGCGAAATCGTCAAGAACCTCAACTGGAACGCGCAGCGTCCGCGGCTGGAACTGCTGGCGGTGCGAGCGCCGCAGTACGATGTTGATGAGCTCTGCGGCGTCATGCCGGTGGACTATCGCAAGCCGGTGGATTGTCGCGAGATTATTGCGCGTCTGGTCGATGGCTCGGAATTTCTCGAATTCAAGGGTGAGTACGACCAGCAGACGATCTGTGGTCGCGCGGCATTGCATGGACACCAGATCGGCATTATTTCAAACAACGGACCGATCACGACACGCGGTGCGACCAAGGCGGGGCAATTTATCCAGCAGTGTTGCCAGTCGAACGTTCCCATCGTCTACCTGATGAACACCACCGGCTACATGGTCGGCAGCGAGAGCGAGCAGGGCGGCATCGTCAAGCATGGCAGCAAGATGATCCAGGCGGTGGCCAATGCCACCGTGCCGCAGATCACCATCGTCATGGGCGGCAGCTTTGGCGCGGGCAATTACGGCATGTGTGGCCGTGGTTTCGGCCCGCAGTTCATCTTCGCGTGGCCCAATTCGCGCACTTCCGTCATGGGTGGCGAACAGGCGGCGAAAGTCATCAGCATCATCACGCGCGAGAAGTGGATCAAGGAAGGCAAGGACATCGGCGCAGCCGAGGAAAAACAATTGGCGATCATCGAGAGCAATATCGTCAAGCAGTTCGACAAGGAATCCAATGCTTTTGCTGCGACCGCGCGCCTGTTCGACGATGGCCTGATCGATCCTCGTGACACGCGCAAGGTGCTGGGCCTCACTCTATCGATCTGTCGTGAGGCCAAGGCACGCGAAGTATTTCCCAACAGTTTTGGCGTAGCGCGCCTCTGAAATATTTACGGATCGAAAAATGCAGATCACCCACGAGCACCAATCGCTCTACGACACTACCAAGCGTTTTGTCGATGAGCAGATCAACCCGCATGCTGGGGAATGGGAGCGCAAGGGAATTTTCCCGGCACGCGAAGTGTTCAAGAAGATGGGCGCGCTAGGGTTGCTTGGTGTCAGCAAGCCCGAAGCGGTTGGCGGCTTGGGACTCGACTATAGCTACCAGGTGATGTTTGCCGAAGCGCTTGGGCACTGCAAAGTTGGCGCGATCCCCATGGCCATCGGTGTGCAGACCGACATGGCGACACCGGCGCTGTCGCGTTTTGGCTCGGACTATCTCAAGGAAAATTATCTCAAGCCGGCTGTCGCCGGCGACATGGTCGCTTGCATCGCGGTCAGTGAACCTGGCGCGGGTTCGGATGTGGCTGGCATCAAGACCCAGGCACGGCGCGATGGCGATGAGTATGTGATCAATGGTCAGAAAATGTGGATCACCAACGGCACGCAGGGCGACTGGGCCTGCATGCTGTGCAATACGGGCGAGAATACGGACAGCCGTCACGGTAACAAAAGTCTGATCGTCGTTCCTCTGGACGCAAAAGGCATCGATCGGCGCAGCAAGCTCGACAAGCTCGGTCAGCGTTCCAGCGATACGGCAATCATTTTCCTCGACAACGTGCGCGTGCCGGCGAAGAATCTGATTGGTGAAGAGGGTAAGGGTTTCACCTATCAGATGCAGCAGTTCCAGGAGGAACGCCTGTTCCTCTGCGCCAGCATCGTGCAGGTTCTGGACAACTGCGTAGATGAGACCGCGACGTACACGCGACAACGCAATGCCTTCGGCCAGAGCATCATCGAGAACCAGTATGTGCATTTCCGCCTGTCGGAACTCAAGACGGAGATTGAGGCGCTGCGTTCGCTGATCTATCGCGCCACCGAGGAAATGCTCACCGGCCGTGACGTCTCACTACTGGCATCAATGGCCAAGCTCAAGGCCGGACGCCTGGGCCGCGAAGTCCCGGACGCCTGCCTGCAATATTGGGGCGGGCAGGGCTTCATGTGGGACAACCCGGTTTCACAGATGTATCGCGACCTGCGCCTGCACGCGATCGGCGGCGGCGCCGATGAAGTGATGCTGGGCATCATTTCCAAGCGCCTTGGTTATGGCGGCAAGAAAAAGATCTGAATGTAGCGATCCGCTATCTGTAACAGCGTAGTTTGATTTGTTTTATTATCCATCATTAATATTTATTTATTATATAAATGATAACAATGTTCACTGCTAAAAAGGCCAGAGCGGGTAATTGAAATGATGCTACCGCAAGTGAAAAGTTTGCTGCTGAAGCTCGACAAGGGCGTGCTGGAAATCACCTTGAATCGCCCTGAGGCGCGCAACGCCTTGACTCTCGGCATGGTCGCGGATCTCAACGCCGTGTTCGATGCGATTACCGCTACCGGCGAAATTCGAGTGGTAATTTTGCGCGGCGCCGGTGGCCATTTCTGCGCCGGCGGGGATCTCAAGGAAATGATGGTGGGCGGACTGAAGGCGCCAGCGACGGGCGAGGTCGACCCGGTGGTGAAATTCAGCCGTAACTTCGGCGGGTTGTTGCGCAAGGTCACTAAACTGCCGGCGGTGGTGATCGCAGTTTGCGAAGGCGCGGTGCTCGGTGGCGGCTTCGGCTTTGCCTGCGTCTCCGATATTGCCTTCGCCCACGTCGATGCGAAATTCGGCCTGCCTGAAACCACGCGCGGGCTGCCACCAGCGCAGATCGCACCATTCGTGGTTGAGCGCATCGGTCTTACACAGGCGCGCAAGCTGTGCCTGACCGGTGCGCAGTTCCGCGGCGCCGAGGCGCTGCGCCTGGGCATCGTGCATGAATCTTTTTCCGGCGAAGAGGAATTGCAGGACAAGCTCGCGGCAACGCTGAAGCAAATCCTCAACTGTGCGCCCAACGCGAACGCGGCGACCAAGGAAATCATTCTCAACGTCGCGCGGCAGGACATGGATTTCGTACTTGACGATGCGGCGCAGAAATTCGCCGCCTGCGTGCGCGGACCGGAAGCGCCGGAAGGCATCGCCGCGTTCATGCAGAAGCGCGCACCCAAGTGGGCCCAGGACAACAAACGCGAGAAGCAGACATGACTCAACGTTTCACTAAAGTGCTGGTCGCCAATCGCGGCGAGATCGCCGTGCGCGTGATTCGTGGCGCCCGCAAGCTCGGCTACAGCACCGTTGCGGTCTATAGCGACGCCGACAAGGACAGTCTGCATGTATTGGAGGCCGATACTGCGGTGCGTATCGGGCCTTCACCGGCCAAAGAGTCGTACCTGGTCATTGAAAACATCATCGCTGCGGCAAAACAATCCGGTGCGCAAGCGATCCACCCGGGTTACGGGTTTCTTTCCGAGCGAGCGGATTTTGCCCAGACGGTGCAGGATGCCGGGCTGATTTTCATCGGGCCCGATCCGCAGTCGATTGATGCAATGGGCAATAAATCCGCGTCGAAAATCCGGATGATCGCGGCAGGCGTGCCCTGTGTGCCGGGCTATCAGGGCGACGATCAGGCCGATGCGACGCTGGTTGCCGAAGCCAAGAAAGCCGGCTTGCCGGTGATGATCAAGGCTGCTGCGGGCGGCGGTGGTCGTGGCATGCGGCTGGTACACGAAGCCGGCGAATTACTGGCCAATATCCAGTCCGCGCGTTCGGAAGCAGGCAACGCGTTTGGTTCAGGACAGCTGCTGATCGAAAAAGCGGTGATGGACGCGCGGCATGTCGAAATACAGGTGTTCGGCGACCGGCATGGCAACGTCATCCATTTCGGCGAGCGCGACTGCTCGGTGCAGCGGCGCAATCAGAAAGTAGTGGAGGAAGCGCCGTCGCCGGCGGTGGATGAGTCGCTGCGCCTGAAGATGGGGGCTGCCGCGGTGGCCGCTGCCAAGGCGGTGAACTATGTCGGCGCCGGCACCGTCGAGTTCATGCTGGCACGTGACCGGCAATTCTATTTTCTGGAGATGAACACGCGCCTGCAGGTCGAGCATCCGGTGACGGAACTGGTTTACGGCGTCGATCTGGTCGAGTGGCAGTTACGCGTGGCGCAGGGCGAGGCCTTGCCGCTGACGCAGGAGCAGGCGCTGGCTCGTCGCAAGGGCTGGGCGATCGAGGTGCGCCTGTGCGCTGAAGACCCGCTGCAGAACTACATGCCGCAGTCCGGCCCGGTGCTGGCCTGGGAAGCGCCGCAAGGCGCGGGCGGCGGCTCACAGCACAGCATCCATGCCGTTTCGCCGCACTTGGGCATCGTGCTAGGCGTGCGCGTGGATACGTATCTGCGCAGCGGCGTCAGCATCAGCCCGTTTTATGACTCCATGCAGGCCAAGATCATCGCCTGGGGTGACGACCGAGAAACCGCGCGGCAACGCCTGCTCAAGGCGCTGAAGGACACCGTGCTGCTTGGCGTAGTCAGCAACAAGGATTACCTGGGCGCGATCCTGGCACACGACGCATTTGCGTCGGGCGATTTCAGCACCGGCTTCATTCCGAAATATTTTCCGCAGGAGACGCTGCCCGGCCACGGTCCCGGCGCCCGTCACATCGCACTGGCTGCGGTGGCGCTGTACCTCAACGATGCCGAGCGGCTGACGGCCGAGCACGAGCTGCCACAGGAGTTCATCGGCTGGCACAGCTCGCACGAGACACCGGCCATTTTCAGGATCAAGTGGCGTGAACGCGAATACGAACTTGCCATGCAGGTACATGAAGGACATGTTTTCAGCACAACTGCCGACGGCAAAACGATAACCATCAACGTCACTCGTTCGCTCAAGGGCGAGTTTCACTACATCGCCGACGGCGTGCAGGGCAAGGCGAGAACTGCGCACGATGGCGATACGGTCTGGCTGATGGCCGAAGGCGCCACGCACGGCTATACCGACATCACGCTCGCGCCCGCGCAGACAGTGGCGGCGGGTGCTGATGGCCGCATTCTTGCCAACAGCGACGGCAAGATCGTGGCAGTGCATGTGCAGCCCGGCGAGAAAGTGGAAAAAGGCAAAACGCTGGTAGTGCTCGAAGCGATGAAGATGGAATTTCAGTTGACGACACCCGTCGCGGGCGTCATCGAAACCGTCAGTGTTAAATCCGGCGACCAGGTCAAGGGCCGGCAGTTGCTGGTGCAGGTCAAGCCAGACTGACCATCGCCGCAAATCCTGCTTACAAGAAAAAGCCCCGTCGGATGTTCGACGGGGCTTATGATTTACTGCGGGTTGCGATCAGTTGTTCTTCACATGCAGTTCCACACGGCGGTTTTTCGCACGGTCTTCCGGCGTCGTGCCGGCAACCAGGGGTTCGGACTTGCCGTAACCCACCGGAGTCATGCGTTTCGCTTCGACGCCACTGCCGGCCAGGAAATCCTTGACCGCATTGGAGCGGCGCTCTGACAGTCCGAGGTTGTATGCGGCCGTACCGACGTCGTCGGTGTAACCAGCGACTTCAACATCGACTTCCGGATACGCCTTCAGGGTCTCGGCGGTCTGGCTCAGGATTACCTTGGAATTCGGTGTCAGACGCGCCGAGTCGAACTCGAAATTGACACCCTTGAGGATGAAGCTGTTGTTGACCGCACAGCCCTTGGCGTCGACCGCCTCGCCCGCCTTGGGCGTGCGGCAGTCGCCGACGAGGGCGCAGCCGTTGGGCAGAACCTTGGCCCCGGCCGGAGTATGCGGACATTCATCCATGTAATCCGGCACACCGTCGCCATCGCTGTCCAGCGGACAGCCATCTGCAGCCAGATATTTCTTGGGAATGTTATCCGGCACGTTGGTACATTTCTGCACCACCTCCGGAGGCGGCGGCGGCGTGTAGACGACTTCCGGTACCTTCTTGGCAGTTGCGACTGGTGGCGGGGTGCCGGATCCGAAGAAATACTTCAGGCCGAGACCGGCCTGCTGGGCGACGTAGTCAGTGGAGAGCGTAGTGCCGCCGGCATCGGGTCCAAATTTGGGCGTCTTGGCATCGACATATCGGTAGTCGAGCGACACTGCGACATTTGGCGCCAGCCAGAAATTGATGCCGGCACCGAGTTGCCAGGTAAATGTGTTGGCCGACGCGCTGGCACCCGGACTCGAATAGCGCGAATGCTGCATGCCCGCACCGCCACCGATATAAGGGACAATCCAGTCGGATGGGCTGATGTCGTACCAGAGATTGCCCATGATCCGCTCGGCGTTCAGCGAACTATCCGAGATCGCGGCAGGGCTGCCATTGACGGTGATGCTCCTGATGTCGTTCTTGGAATACGTCAGGCCGATTTCAGGACGAAAGCCGTTATCAAAGGCATAGCCGAAACTGATGCCGCCGCCTTCTCCACCCTTGAATGAAAACGACGCGGAACTGGTCGTGGAAGCTCCAGCCGTGGTGCCAGGAGTCCCTGGCGTTCCGGGTACGGCAGGAGTACCGGTACCGATGAGGGTAAGCAGGCACCCATTGGTGTACAGAGGTAATGGCAGCGTGGGCAGTGGAAGCGGAAGCGTGCAGGTGTTCCCAGCGGAGCCGGGAGTGCCGGGGGTGCCGGGCGTCGAGGAGCTGGCGGTCGTCGTGACGCTGCCACTTGAGCCGCGCAGATTGCTGTAAAAACCGTCGACGCCGCCATACCAGCCGCGTGTGTCGCCGTCCGCCAGCGCGGCGCTGGTGAAGCAAACCGTAAGCAGCAAGGCGGTCGCCAAGCGCCTTCCATTGCCGCGGACCCAACTGCGTTGTTCTTGATTATGCATGCCGTATTCCCCTGATCGATCTGTTGTCTCAACAACACCCGCCAAGATTCTAAGCCTAAAGAATAATTTCGTCACGCGAGGCTGTATTGTAAATAAATGTTACAGGCCGAGTTGCCGCGCCGCGAGATCTTTCATGATTTCTATGGAGCCGCCGCCGATGCTCAATACCTTGGTTTCGCGGTAAATCCGCTCGACTTTGGCACCACGCAGATAGCCAGCGCCACCAAAAATCTGCATGGTTTCGTTGGCGACATATTCGAGGCCGGTAGTGGCGAAATTCTTCAGCATGCAGACCTCGGCAACCGGCATCTGCTTCTGGCCGACACGCCATGCCAGCAATTCCAGATTGGCCTTGACCGCCTCGATGCGCATGCGCATGTCGACCAGCTTGTGGCGGATCACCTGGTTGCGGATCAGCGGCTTGCCGAAAGTCTGGCGTTCGCGCGCATAGGCCAGTGCTTCTTCGTAGCACACCTGCGCGAAGCCGTAAGCCTGCGCCGCAAGCATGATGCGCTCCTGGTTGAAGTTCATCATGATCGCCATGAAACCGGCGTTTTCCGGACCAATGCGGTTGGCGACGGGTACCCGTACATTGCCGAAATAGAGCGTGGCGGTATCCGAGCACCACCAGCCCATTTTCTGCAGCGGCGTACGCTGCAGGCCGGGCGTATCGCCCTCGATTACCAGCAGCGAAACGCCGCCCATACCCGGGCCGCCGGTACGAACTGCTGCGGTGATGTAGTCGGCGCGCATGCCGGAAGTGATGAAGGTCTTGGAGCCGTTGACGATGTAATCGTCGCCCTCGCGCACGGCGCGGGTCTTGAGGTTGGCGACATCGGAGCCGCCACCGGGCTCGGTGATTGCCAGCGCGGCAATCTTGTCACCGGCCAGTACTGGCGCGGCAAAGCGGAGTTTTTGTTCGTGGTTGCCAGCATGGATGATCGGCGGCGTGCCGATGCCGTGCGACATCAGGCTGGCGATCAGGCCGCCGCTGCCGGTACGCGCGAGTTCCTCGGTGAGGATGATCATGTAGAACAGGTCGGGCACCTCGGTGCCGCCATAGGCCTCGGGAAAGCCGATCTGCAGCAGCCCGGCCTCGGCGGCTTTCTTGTGCAACTCGCGCGGCAGGGTTTCGGATTTTTCCCAGAGTTCGATATAAGGTGCGCATTCTTTTTCGACAAACCGGCGGACCTGGGCGCGAAAGGTGTCGTGCTCGTCGGTGTAAAAAAGGCTTTTATGAGTCATATTGATTACCGTTGGATATTTATTGCAGATACGAAGAACACAGTAGCGTCTGTGTCAGGATATCCGCAAGCACGATAATATTAGTAACAGACATTACCGAGGCAGAGCCAATGAAAATCGCCGACGAATTCCTGCCGCTGCAGCGCCTCTACCACTGGGAGCAGTCGCGGGCGCACCAGGTCTACCTGAGCCAGCCGATGGGTAATGGCGCGGTGCGCGACTACACCTGGGCGCAGACGATGGGCGAGGCGCGGCGCATGGCCGCGCATTTGCGCGCGCTGGGACATAAGCAGGCTTGGGAACCGGGTACACGCATCGGCATCCTCTCCAAGAACTGTGCGTGGTGGATCATGTCCGACTTCGCGATCTGGATGGCAGGCTATGTCAGCGTGCCGCTATACCCGACGCTGGCGGCGGACACCGTGCGTCAGATTCTGGTGCACAGCGATTGCAAGGCCCTGTTCGTCGGCAAGCTGGACGAGTGGCTGCAGATGAAATCCGGTGTGCCAGGCAATGTGCATTGCATCTCCTATCCGCTGTCCCCGCAAAACACCTTCGAGACCTGGGACGACATCATCGCGCGCACGGCACCGATGGCGGATTCTCCGGTGCGGCCCGCAACCGAGCTGGCAACCATCGTCTATACCTCCGGCACCACCGGCATGCCCAAGGGCGTGATGCATAGTTTTTATAATTTCGCGGCATCCGCCATCACCATGCTGGAGACTTTTGGCCTGGGCCGCGACGAACGCATCCTGTCGTACCTGCCGCTGTCGCATGTGGCGGAACGCTTTGGTGTCGAGACCAATTCAATCCAGGCTGGATTCCGCGTCTACTTTGCAGAGTCGCTGGATACTTTCCTACAAGACATCCAGCGCGCACGCCCGACGATCTTCTTCTCGGTGCCGCGCCTGTGGGTGAAGTTCCAGCAAGGTATCTTCAAGAAAAAGCCCAAGCAGAAACTGGACCGTCTGTTCCGCATTCCGCTGGTTGGGCGCCTGATCAAGCGCAAGATCCTGCGACAACTGGGGCTGGATAGCGTGCGCTTTGCCGCCACCGGCGCCGCACCGCTGCCAGAGTCAGTACTGGCCTGGTATCGCGAACTGGGTCTGGATCTGCTGGAGGTGTACGGCATGACCGAAAATTTCGGGCTGTCACATGCCTGCCGGCCGGGCCAGATGCGCGTCGGCTACGTCGGTTCGCCGTGGCCGCGTGCGGAGTGCAAGTTTTCAGATGCACACGAAGTGCTGGTACGAGCGCCGTGGCAGATGCAAGGCTATTACCGCGAACCTGAAAAGACGCGCGAGGCATTTACCGACGACGGCTTCCTGCGCACCGGCGATGTCGGTGAAGTGGATGAGCTCCAGCGCCTGCGCATCACCGGTCGCGCCAAGGAAATCTTCAAGACCTCCAAGGGCAAATACGTGGCTCCGGCGCCGATCGAGAACAAGCTGAGCGCGCATCCGGCGATTGAGGCGGTCTGCGTCGCCGGCGCCAATCAGGGCCAGCCCTGCGCGTTGGCGATGCTCTCGCCCGAAGCCGCAGCCAGCAGTCGCGAGACGCTGACGAAATCACTGGTGGAACATCTGCACACGGTCAATGCCACGCTCGACCCGCATGAACAGCTGGATTTCATCTCGCTGGTGAAGGAGCCGTGGAACGTTGAGAACGGCTTCATCACGCCGACCCTGAAAATCAAGCGCAACGTCATCGAGAGCGCCTACGGTCCGCTGTTGGACAGCTGGTTTGCGCGCAGGCAGGCAATCATCTGGCAGGACTGAGAATTCCTCGCGCCCGCTGCAAAGCCAGATTGGAAAATATTGTTATAATATACATAATAAATATTATTATATATAATTTTATAAAACAACCTTGAATGACTTGAATACCACAGCGGGAGGCAGCGAAACCGGAATCGTCACGGACGGCGTGGCTTCGCCCTGCATAAAGGTATGCCAGCTCGATGCAGCCGATATCTGCAGCGGTTGCGGCCGCAGCCTGAGCGAAATTGCCGAATGGTCACAGGCCGCCACAACGCGCAAACAGCAAATCCGTGCAGCTGCACAGCAGCGTCTACAGCAGATCCATCAAGCCCGAACCACATGACTGACATCAAACTCGCCGACTTCGCCCACGTCACCCGCATGCCAACGCGCTGGGGCGACATCGACATGCTCGGTCACATCAACAACGTCAAATTTTTTACCTACGACGAAACCGCGCGGCTGGCGTATTTCGAGGAGTGGATGCAATCGCACCCGCGATTCTGGAAGGAAGAGGGCATGATCCTGGCGAATATCGGTTGCGATTTCGTCGCGCAGCTGCATCACCCGGCCAATCTCGCCATTGGCCTGCGCATCGTCCGCCTGGGACGTTCCAGCATGAACACGCTTGGGGCCATGTTCGACGGCGACAGGCTGGTTGCGGTCACGCGTGGTGTACTGGTCTGGTTCGATTACGCCAGCCAGAAAACGGTGACGATACCGGAGGCGGTGCGTGACTGGATACGCAAGCGCGAAGTGATCAAGCCCGAGGAGTGAGCTGGGGATTTCAAGGACTGCCAGTGGCAGTCCTTGCCCAGCGAAGTCATTGGCCCAGGCGGCGAGTGACTCAATGTCACTCGGCGTTAAACCAATGACGGGGCTGCCCCCCGCCCAAGCCGTGTCCTTCAGATACCCAGACTGTGCAACTCGGTGGCAGGTGTCGCATCCTGCCACAGCGTCTCGAATTCGCGCAGCCGCGTACGCGCTTCCAGCGGTGCATGCGGCCAGTAGCGCGCCGTGACTTCCAGCGGCGACTCGCGCAGCAACACAGCGGATTCGTCGGCCACCAGCAGCTCTTGTTCCGACTGCTGCCGTTCTGGTGAAAGCTCGCGGAAAGACACGCGGCTGGACAGGCGGCGCCGCCCCAGTTCCACCAGCCGGTGGCCGGATTTCATGACAACATCCGGGCGGCGCAGCAAAACCCTTAGTTGCGCACGTTCATGTGCAAGCAGGAATGTCGTCAGCGGTTCGATGAAATCCGCAGTACCGTAAACACCGCGATCGAGGGTTTGGCTGAGCAACGCAATCTGCATCCGCGCCGACTTCACTGCGCGGATTGCGCAGGACTTGAATCCCGCGCTGCCCTCGGCAGGCTCGCTGTCATATTGATCGGGTGCGGGCGTGATCGGGTCGGACATCACACAGCCTTGGCCTGATCCAGCGCGTTGCCGGTGTAGGTCGCGGGAGTCATCTCAAGCAGGCGCTTTTTTTCGTGTTCGGGCAGGGCCAGTTCCTGTACAAATCCGCGGATCGCGTCGCGTCCGATTTTCTGGCCACGGGTCAGCCGCTTGAGCTGTTCGTAAGGCTCGGGCAGGCCATAGCGGCGCATCACCGTCTGGATCGCTTCGCCGAGCACTTCCCAGTTGTTGTCCAGATCCTGTCCCATGCGCCAGGCATCCGCTTCCAGCTTGCCGATACCTTTTTGCAGAGACTGATAGGACACCAGCGTGTGCGCGATACCGACGCCGAGATTGCGCAGCACGGTCGAATCGGTGAGGTCGCGCTGCCAGCGCGAGATCGGCAGTTTTTCCGCCAGATGCTGGAGAATCGCGTTGGCAATGCCCAGGTTGCCCTCGGCATTCTCGAAGTCGATCGGGTTGACCTTGTGCGGCATGGTCGAACTGCCGACTTCGCCCGCCACGGTGCGCTGCTTGAAATAGCCGACCGAGACGTAGCCCCAGATGTCGCGGCTGAAACCGATAAGGATGGTGTTCAGGCGCGACAGCGCGTGGAAGTATTCGGCGATGTAATCGTGCGGCTCGATCTGCGTGGTCGCCGGACTCTGCTCCAGTCCGAGATCGGCGAGGAATTTCTTTGCAAGCGCGACCCAGTCGACTTCGGGATAGGCCGCGATATGCGCATTCCAGTTGCCCACCGCACCATTGAATTTACCCAGGATATGCACCGCCGCCAGTTGCTTGCGCTGACGCCGCAGGCGCTGCACGAATACACCCATTTCCTTGCCCAGCGTTGTCGGCGATGCCGGCTGTCCGTGGGTGCGTGCCAGCATCGGCTGCTCGGCGTAGGCGTGCGCCAGCCCGGCCAGTGATTTGATCAGCTTGTCGATGGCCGGCAACAGTACCTTGTCGCGCGCGTCGCGCAGCATCATGCCGTGGGCCAGGTTGTTGATGTCTTCTGAGGTGCAGGCAAAATGAATAAATTCTTTTATAGCAAGTAGTTCTAGATGATTATTAATGCGTTCCTTTAAGTAATACTCCACCGCCTTGACGTCGTGGTTTGTGGTGTCCTCGATGGATTTCACGCGCTGGGCTTCGTTGAGATCAAAGCCGTCCACGATCTTTTGCAGGCGTTCAAGCGCAACTGGCGACAGCGCAGGGATTTCGGGGATGCCGGAATGAGCTGCCAAGGCCTCCAGCCAGCGGACCTCGGCAGTGACGCGATAACGCATGAGGCCGAACTCGCTGAAGATTTCGCGCAGCGCGACGGTCTTCTCTGCATAGCGGCCGTCAATCGGGGAAATGGCGGAAAGCGAAGTCAGGTTCATTCGTATAGCCGGTCAGTCGATGAATATTGATGGATGAAGCGCTGCAGCGCAGTTCCATAAGCGTGCATTTTACTTTTAATTGCAGGCGCGCAGAATCAGGCCATGAACAAGTATCGTATCGAACACGACAGCATGGGCGCCTTGCAGGTACCCGCCGATGCCCTGTGGGGCGCGCAGACCCAGCGTGCAGTGGACAATTTTCCGGTGTCCGGGCTGACCATGCCGCGGCAGTTCATTCGCGCGCTGGGACTGATCAAGGCCAGCGCGGCCGAGGTCAACGCGGGATTGGGCTTGCTCAAGCCTGTGTTGGCAAAGGCTATCGTCCGCGCCGCACAGGCGGTGGCGGACGGCGAACATGACGACCAGTTCCCGGTCGACGTGTTCCAGACTGGTTCCGGCACCTCGTCCAACATGAACGCCAACGAGGTGATCGCGCACCTGGCTTCGCGTGCCGCGCACCGCGAGGTACATCCCAACGATCATGTGAACTACGGGCAGTCCTCCAACGATGCGATCCCGACCGCGATTCACGTGGCCGCCAACCTGGCGCTGGAGGAACAGCTGCTGCCCGCGCTCAAGCACCTGGAGCAGACCCTGCAACGCAAGGGCCGCAGCCTGCGCAAGATCACCAAGACCGGCCGCACGCACCTGATGGATGCGATGCCGCTACGGTTCGATCAGGAACTGGGCGGCTGGGCGCAGCAGATTCGCAATGACCTGGAGCGCCTGCAATCCGCGCAGCAGCGCGTGCGGCGCCTGGCGCAGGGCGGCAGCGCGGTCGGTACCGGCATCAACGTGCATCCGCAGTTCGCGCGCAAGTTCGTGGCTGAACTGTCGCGGCGCAGCGGCGTGCGCTTCGAGGTCAGCCCAAACTATTTCGAGAGCCTGTCGTCGCAGGACACTGCGGCGGAACTCTCCGGCCAGCTCAAGGTGCTGGCCTGCTCGCTGATGAAGATCGCCAACGATCTGCGCTGGATGAATTCCGGGCCACTGGCGGGGCTCGCAGAAGTTTCGCTGCCAGCCTTGCAACCCGGCTCGTCAATCATGCCGGGCAAGGTCAACCCGGTGATTGCGGAGTCCGTCTGCATGGTCGCCGCGCAGGTCATCGGCAACGATACCGCGATCACGGTGGCGGCTCAGGCCGGCAATTTCCAGCTCAATGTGATGCTGCCGGTGATCGCACACAACCTGCTGCAGAGTATCCACATCCTCGCCAATGTCACGCGCCTTTTGGCGGACCGCGCCATTGCCGGCATGACGGTCAACGTGGAGCACCTGCAACTATCTCTGGCGCGCAATCCGGTGCTGATCACTTCGCTGAATGCGCTGATCGGCTATGAAAAAGGCGCGGCCATCGCCAAGAAAGCCTATGCCGCGAACCGGCCGATCCTGGAAGTGGCGCGCGAGGAAACCGGGCTGGATGAAGCGCAACTGCGGCGCTTGCTTGACCCGGAACAGTTGACCCACGGTGGGCTGTCGGGCAGCAAGAGCGATTGAGCTCATCTTGACGGCTGGCGCTATCATCGCCATATGCCTATAAAAGCTCCGAGAACGACATGAATCGTCCAGAAACAACCCTCAAACAAACCCGCAAGATCGTCAGCGGTGCCGACTATATTGAAAGCCTGCGCGGACGCGGCCTGGTGGTTTACCTGTTCGGCGAGCGCGTCGCCGAGCCGGTGGATCACCCGATCATCCGGCCCTCAATCAATGCGCTGGCCCGGACTTACGACCTTGCAGTGGAGCAGCCGGAACTGGCGAGCGTCATCTCCCCGTTTACCGGCGAGCGCGTCAGCCGTTTCCTGCATGTCTGTACCAACGTGCAGGACCTGGTCGCGCAGAACAAGATGCAGCGCCGTCTCGGCCAGCTTACCGGCACCTGTTTCCAGCGCTGTGTCGGCATGGACGCATTCAATTCGCTGTACTCGGTTACGTTCGAGATCGATGAAAAGCACGGCACCGGCTATCACATACGCTTGAAGAGCTTTCTCACCGAGATGCACCGCCACAACTACGTGATCGGTGGCGCGATGACGGATGTAAAGGGCGATCGCAGCAAGGCGCCGCATGAACAGACCGATCCCGACATGTTCGTGCACATCACGCGGCGCACGGCCGAAGGCGTTTACATCAGCGGCGCCAAGGCGCACCAGACCGGTTGCATCAATTCGCACTGGATGGTGGTGATGCCAACGATGCGCCTGGGCAAGGGTGACGAGGACTACGCGATCGTCGGTGCAGTGCCAGTGGATGCGCCCGGCATCACCTATGTCTATGGTCGTCAGTCCTGCGACACCCGAGCCATGGAAGGCGGCAGCATCGACGCCGGCAACGCGGTGTATGGCGGGCAGGAAGCGCTGGTGATTTTCAAGGACGTGTTCATCCCCAATGAGCTGGTGTTCATGCAGGGCGAGATTGCGTTCGCCGCGATGCTGGTACAGCGCTTCACCACCTATCACCGCCGCTCCTACGTGTGCAAATCCGGCGTCGGCGACGTGCTGATCGGCGCGGCCGCCGCCTCAGCCGAGATGAACGGCGTGGACCACGTCTCGCACATCAAAGACAAGCTGGTCGAGATGACGCATCTCAACGAAACCATCTATGGCACCGGCATCGCGGCGAGTTATCAGGGCCATGCGACAAAATCCGGCGCTTATATCAACGACGACATGCTCGCCAATGTCTGCAAGCACCACGTCACCAAGCTGCCCTACGAACTGGGACGGCTGGCGCAGGACATCGCCGGCGGGCTGGTGGCGACGCTGCCATCCGAGCAAGACCTCGATCACCCCGAGATTGGCGTGCTGCTGAAGAAATACCTGAAGGGCAGGGAAGGCTTCAGCACCGAGGAGCGTGTGCGCGTCCTGCGCCTGATTGAGAACATGACGCTGGGCCGCAACGCCGTCGGCTATCTCACCGAATCCATGCACGGTGCCGGCAGTCCACAGGCGCAGCGCATCGAGATCGGGCGGGCCATGCAACTGGAATACAAGAAGCGGCTGGCGCGGGCGCTGGCGGGGATTGCCACTGAGGAACAGCAGTCACAACTGCTGGCAGAGGCTGAAGGATATTTTGGCCGGGTGTTTGCTTTGCCTGCTGCAGCTAGATAAGTGGACCCGGCAATGTTGCCCTCGAATTTTCATGACCTCGATGAGTGTGATGGGCGCAGCCATGCAACGGCATGTGGCATTCAACTGTGTCCGGTCAGTTGGGCAAACTTGTAGCGGTAACGCTGCTGCTGCGCGGGATCGTGCGCGAGGCTCAACGCCGTCTGCATGCTTTCATCGGCCTGTCGGATCTTGCCTTGGTGTTCAAGCAGCACCGCCTGCAGGAAATAGAAGCGCGGCTCTTCACGATCCAGCTGGATCGCGCGACGCGTCTCGATGTAGGCCTGGTGTTCGTCCTGCCGGTCCAGCGCGGCGAGCGCAAGCTGGTAGTGATAGTAGGGATTCTGGTCGATGTAGTACTGCGCGAGCTTGCGGAAACGGGCAGCGAGTGCGGGTTCACCGAGTTGCTGATAGACCAGCGCCGCGGTGTTGTAGCCTTCGATGCTGTGGTCGTCCAGCTGCAGTGAGTGTGTCACCGCGATGCGCGCGGCGCGTGAGTTGCCGTCCCTCAGGTAGAGGCTGGCGAGATTACTCCAGAGGTAGGCGCCATTGGGTGCCAGGTCAATTGCGCGAAGCTGGTAGCGCAGCGCGTCGGCATAGTGCTGTTGCAAGCGCAGCTCAACAGCGCGGTTATTGTAAAACTGCGCAGCCGCGTCATCGTCGGAGATGACGTGCTGCTCATAGCGTGGGTCGTATGCGTCGAGGTTGACATCGACGATCATTGCCAGCGGTGGCAGCAACTCGACGCGCGCGTTGACATGCCGGTAGAGCAGGGAGGTGGTGGCGTCACCTAGACCCCAGATCGGCGGCACTTCGACTTCGTTGAACTGCGTGCGAATGCCGACTGTGCGCGCCAGCGCCACGAACAACATCGTGTAGCTCAGGCAGTTGACGCGCTTCTGGGCGAAAGCCTGCTCCGCTGTCAGCGTGGCGTCGGTGTCATAGCGCAAGTGCAGCCCGCTGTCAGCGCCCAGCGCGCCGGCCAGCGCGGTCGTGCGAGCGGAGACACCGAAGCGGCCGTGCGTGACTTCCTGCGCATAGTGACGCATCTCGTCGGTGACATGCAGCAGCGCAGACGGATTCTCGATTTCACTGTTGTCCGTTTGCGACAGTAGTCCGGCACCACTGCGCACCCAGGCGAGATCGCCAGGGGAGACCGGCGACTGCTGCGGCAGATCGACGCAGCCGGTTAACCACAGCGGCAGCAGCACGGCAATGGCGGTTAACGATCGCCGGAAAACCATCTTCAACACTGGTGCCCTGCAAGCACTCATGCTGTCCACCTGACGACCCTGCGGCCGCCGCTGGCTTTTAGGGAATCAGTCTACGCCTTTGCCGCCAGGACGAAAGCCGCGGTTCAGTCTGGCCTGCGGCTAGCCCGCTATGCCTCTAGACGCGTATATGCGTGTTTAATTATATTAAATTATTATAAAATTTATTTATAAATAATAACCTATTAACACGACACAAATGCAATAGCGGGTGACGGTCAGACTGGTCATTACCGGCTCATGTGGCGAGAATACGCGTTCTCGATGCCGCCACTCGAAAATCACATGACCACGATACGCCAGGAAGACTTCGTCCAGTCGGTCGCCGACGCATTCCAGTACATCAGCTGCTATCACCCGCTGGACTATATCCAAGCACTGGGCGCGGCCTATGAGCGCGAGGAATCGCCTGCGGCCAAGGACGCGATTGCGCAGATTCTCACCAACAGCCGCATGTGCGCCGAAGGCCGCAGGCCGATCTGCCAGGACACCGGCATCGCACTGGTCTTCCTCAAGGTCGGCATGAATCTGCGCTGGGACGCGAAACTCTCGGTGCAGGAGATGGTCAACGAAGGCGTGCGCCGCGCCTACACCTATGCCGACAACATCCTGCGCGCCTCGGTGCTGTCCGATCCGGCCGGCGCGCGCAAGAACACCAAGGACAACACGCCGGCGGTGGTGCATTACGAGA